>CANRHZ010000004.1 GCA_947630535.1 Candidatus Gastranaerophilales bacterium
GGGGGGTAAGCTCCAAACAAATTCGTCATAAATTAAACTCCCATCTATATTTTAGTACAACCTTATTTTATCAAATTTAAATGCAGATTTCAAGATAAAAATAAAATGTTATAATGGAAGAATGCAAACATTTGTTTTAGGAAAATCATATAGCGCAAGAGAATTATCCGACCTTTTAAGTTTGGATAAAAATAACATTGTATTTAACAATTCAAACCCCAAAAGTGCAAATAAAATTGATATCAACCCGAATAATCCGAATGAATTAAAGGATTTTATCGAAGCAAACGAAATAAATCTTTTAATTGTAGCTGACCCAAAATATATGACGTCAGATTTTACACCCATCCTGAATGAAACGGAATGCCTTATCTTAGCCCCGATTGATGAGAGCAAAAGGCTTGTCACAAGCACATTATCAGGCTTAAAATTTGCATATAAAAATAAAATTAACACTCTAAAATTTGCAGCCTTTGAAAAGGCGCCCGTTGGAATTGAATATGTCCAAAATTCAAATATGCCATTAGTTATCATGCCTGACACCCAAAACGAAAAAGAAGCGCCCTATATAGCAGAATCAAAAGACAAAGCAAAAAAAAGGGTAGAAAACCTTTTTCAAACGGGGAATAAAAGAATAATAATTGAAGATTACATAAAAGGGATAGATTATACAAAATACATAGTTTCTGACGGGAGTTACGTTAAAAATTTATTTGACTGTGTAACTTATTTTGACGAATTGAGCACAAACAATACCAAATTTATTAAAGAAAGCGAAAAAGAAAGAATAGAAAACGAAATCATACCTGTGTTTTTGAATTCCTTTATGGAAGAAGGCTTTGATTACAGAGGAATTCTCGGGCTCAATTTCAGAGTTAACAATGATGATATTTATTTTAGGGGTTTTTCACCTTTTATTGAAGATATTCACTTTTGCATATTTAAGAACACTGCCGTATCGGATATAAAAGATTTATTTTTATCCGCCTTAAACGGTAATCTTTATGATTTTAAATACGAAACAAACGATTTATACGTTATAGTTCAAGACTCAAAAGGAGAGTTTTTATCATCAAAAGGGTCTACAATTTCAAGGGCAGTGGAACTTGCAGAAATTGAAGGAATGGACCTGAAACTTATAGAAGAAGGGTTTTCATATTGGAAAAGATAAAAAAAGAAAATATAGCGCAAAAATTTTTCCTTAAAATGATAAAAATATATAAATTCTTCTCTAAAATGACACCGCCCGTTTGCCGTTTTACTCCCACATGCTCTGAATATACTTATCAGGCAATTAAAAAGTACGGGGTTATAAAAGGCGGATTTCTTGGAATAAAAAGAATTTTAAAATGCCACCCGTACCATAAAGGCGGATACGACCCCGTTCCATAGAACTTTTTATTTTTTATATAATATCAAAGCCCGTGTATTTTCTTAATACTTCGGGAACTATAACATGCCCGTCTTTTGTTTGGAAGTTTTCAACAATGGCAGCCCAAGTTCTTCCGACAGCAAGCCCCGAACCGTTTAGCGTATGAACAAATTCAAGTTTGCCCGTTTGTTTGGAGCGGTATTTGATATTTGCCCTTCTTGCCTGAAAGTCACCAAAATTAGAACAACTTGATATTTCTTTATAGTTGTTATAGCTTGGCATCCAAACTTCAAGGTCAAAACATTTTCTTGCGGAAAACCCTAAATCCCCCGTACAGAGAATTACCCTTCTGTATGGAAGCCCGAGAAGTTCAAGAACTCTTTCCGCATTTCTTGTGAGTTTTTCATGTTCATCTTCCGAAGTTTCAGGGGTGGTGAGCTTAACAAGTTCAACTTTATTAAATTGATGTTGTCTTATAAGCCCTCTTGTATCTTTACCGGCAGAACCCGCCTCACGTCTAAAACAGGGAGTATATGCGCACATATATTTAGGAAGGTCATCTTCCGATAAGACTTCCGAATTGTATATATTTGTAACGGGAACCTCGGCAGTCGGAATTAAGTATAAGTCCTCATCCACGCATTTAAACATATCTTCTTTAAATTTGGGGAGTTGTCCTGTTCCCGTCATTGCATTTGAATTAACAAGAACGGGCGGAAAAATTTCTTCATAGCCGTGGATTTCAGTATGTGTATCAAGGAAGAAATTAATAATGGCACGCTCAAGCTTTGCGCCTTTTCCCCTGTACAGTGTAAATCTTGTGTGAGCAAGCTTTACCCCTCTTTCAAAATCAAGCAGGTTTAATTCTTCCGCTAAATCCCAGTGGGCTTTAAGTTCAAAATCAGACTTAGTAGGCTCACCCCAAACTTTTAATACGGGGTTAAAAGAATCGTCCGCCCCGACGGGAACTTCAGGAGCAGGGGTATTTGGAATGGTTAAAAGGAGCTCTTTTTGAAGGTTATCTAGTTCGGTCTGTTTTTCTTCAAGTTCTTTTATTTTATCCCCGAGAATTTTAACTTCCGCTTGAATTGAATCGGTATTTTGTCCCTGCTTTTTTAGAGCGCCGATTTCATTAGACATATTTTTTCTTTTTTGTCTTAATTCGTCCGCTTCAAATTGAATTTTTCTTCTTTGAGTGTCAATTTCAATAACTTTATCAACTGAAAGATTAGCGTTTCTTCTTTTTAAAAGTTCACTAACCTTATCGGGGTTTTCTCTTATTACTTTAATATCAAGCATTGTTTTCTTCCTTAACCTTTTCAATATAATTTTTTAATTCTTTAACTTGTTTAGGCTTTAAAAGTTTAACTTCGCCACGCTTTAAGCCTATCACATCAATGGTTGCATGTCTAATCCTTTTTAGCGAAATTACGTTATGCCCCAAATATTCAAACATTTTTCTTATCTGGCGGTTTAGGCCCTGATAAAGAGTAACGATAAGAACGGTTTCTTTTGAATTTTGCTCCAAAATTTCAGGGTCCATATAGGCAATTTTTCCTTTTTCTATTTCAATACCTTTAAATAGAGTTTGGAGTTCTTCGTATGTGATTTTAGAGTCCACAACTACTCTGTATACTTTTGAAACTTTAACGGACGGGTGGGTTAAATCGTGGATTAAATCTCCGTCATTGGTTAGAATAATAAGTCCTGATGAATCTTTATCAAGGCGCCCGACGGGTTTTAGGTGGTGCAGTTCTTTTGGAAGGTAATCATAAATTGTTTTTCTTTTTTTCTCATCATCCTTTGTTGTAATACATCCTGCGGGTTTATAAAAGCGATAGTAATCATATTTTTTAATGTTTACAAGCTTGTCATCAACATAAACTTTATCTTTTGTCCTTATTTCAAATCCGAGCATGGTTACAACTTTGCCGTTAACTTTTACCCTGCCGGATAAAACAAGCTCATCTGCCTTTCTTCTTGATACTATACCTGATTGCGCAATAAATTTATTTATTCTCATATAAAGAAATTTTATCACGAAGTAAAGATTATATAAAAACAGAGTTTAGGCATGATAAAATATGGAATATGGAGAAAATAAGAAAGAGGAACGTATGATACCTATTATTGATTCAAAAAGACAGTATGAAACCATAGGAAAAGAGGCAGAAGAAAAAGTAATAGAAGTTATGCGCTCGGGACAGTATATTCTGGGCACAAATAACAAAATGTTTGAAGAAGAAATTTCAAAATACATAGGTGTAAAATATGCCGTTTGTTTAAACTCGGGAACGGATGCACTACATCTTGCCCTAAGAGCTTTAAGGATAGGAAAAGGGGATGAAGTTATCACAACGGCATTTACCTTTGTTGCAACAACGGAATCCATTGAAATAGTCGGAGCAACACCCGTTTTTGTTGATATTGACGAAAACACATTTAATATAGACGTAAATAAAATTGAAGAAAAAATTACCCCGAAAACAAAAGCAATTTTACCCGTTCATCTATACGGCCAACCCGCACAGATGGATAAAATCATGGAGATAGCAAAAAAACACAATCTCTATGTTATTGAAGATTGTTGTCAGGCAATTGGTGCGCAATACAAAGGACAAAAAGTCGGCACATTCGGTGATATCGGATGTTACAGTTTTTATCCCACAAAGAATTTGGGAACAATGGGGGATGGCGGACTTGCAATCACAAACAACGAAGAACTTAAAAACAGAATTATCGCCTTAAGAAACCATGGCGGAGCAATCAGATATCATCATGACGAAATAGGTGTAAATTCAAGGCTGGATGAAATTCAAGCCGCAATTTTAAGGGTAAAACTTCCCTATATTGATAACTGGAACAAATTAAGAAGGGAGCATGCCGCTTATTATAACGAGCTTTTCAAAGGACAGGAAGGAATTGAAACCCCAAAAGAACTTATAGACACCTATTGTGTTTATCATCAGTACACAATAAAAGTTAAAAACAGAGATACCATTCACAAAATGCTACAGGAAAGAGGGATAGGGGCTATGATATATTATCCTATTCCGCTGCACTTACAAAAAGTCCATAGGCATCTTGGATTGGGCGAAGGAACACTTCTAAATACAGAAAAAAATACAAAGCTTGTTTTATCATTGCCAATGTTTGCGGAAATTACAAAACAAGAACAGGAAACCGTTGCAAAAACGGTTATAGAGTGCGTTAAAGAAACAATGGCGCTGGCATAATTTAATTAAAATTTATAATAAAAAACCCGAATTTATTCAATTCGGGTATTTTTTTAGGACTTAATAGAATAGATGAAAAAAGAGGAGTAGTTATTGCTGTGCTTCTTGTTTTGGAGTTTCGGATGAAAAATCTCCAAAATAGAAGGGGTTAGAATCTTTTTTGTCTTTGTTTGCTTCAAAAACATTTATGAGGTTTTGAATGTCATCTGTTTTGGAAATAAATTCAAAATCATTGACATTAGCCGTGATTGTCATTTTGCCGCCGACTTGATGTTCAAGAGTATTGGCATAAAGTTGTTGAGCGGCAAGAGCATTGAGCGCTTGAACCTGAGCAAGATTCATTTTTGAAAAAGCACCCGAGCTTGTAAGAGCGATTTGTCTTTGGATGTTTAAATCGGTTTTTTGAGAGTATAAGTCAATACCTTTTGTGGGGCGATTAAAGCCCGATAAATCCGTTTTTTGAAAATCAACAGACTTCTTTTGAAGTGCCGAAAAAAGATTTTCAGACACTTTGTTAATGCTTTGTGCATCAATTAAATTGTTATTCGCATTAACTTTGTTGATGTTCATTTTATCTCCATTCTCCTTATGTAATACATATCGGAAGATAAAATAATAACTTTATAGTTTTACTTTAAAGTATTAACAATTGTTTACAATATGCTTTAAATTTAAGTTTATCAATTGTATAATCTAACAAGAAGGAAGAAGAATGAAAAAGTTTAAAAACAAACTTTATAAAAAATAAAATAAGAGAAAGGCGTTTTTGTCTTTCTCTTTTTTTTAAGAGCTTAAAAGAGGATAAATGAAAAAAAATCATCAGGGGATAATAAAAGAAAATATAAAAATAGCAAAAGACACTTTCAAATTAACTTTTGACTCTAATATAAAAGAGGTCAAAGCGGGTCAATTTGTATCAATATTAATCCCTGATAAAACCTTGAGGCGTCCTTTTAGCGTTTCGGATTTTGTTGAAGATAAAATCAGCATAATATATAAATTAAAGGGGGATGGGACAAAATATATAAGTTCGCTTAAAGAGGGCGAAAAGATTGATTTTATAGGCCCTATGGGAAACTCTTTCAATATCGAAAACAAAAAAAGAGCCCTTATTGTGGGCGCAGGGGTTGGAATTGCGCCTATGTTGTATTTAAAAAAGGTACTGAATAAAAACAATATAGAAAACTTTTTAATAAGCGGCTTCAAGGAAGAAAAAGAAATCATAAAAGGGTCTGATAAGTATGTAATCGGGGGAAGCGTTCTTGATAGCATAGAGGGCTTAATTGATGAATATAAGCCTGATGTTATATACTCTTGCGGCCCTTATATTGTTTTAAAATTGTTAAGTCATATAGCTAAAGAAAAAGGAATAGAAACTCAGGTTGCAATGGAAAAGCTTATGGCATGCTCTATCGGAGTTTGCAGAGGGTGTGTTATTGAATTAAAAAGGGGAAACGAAACACTTAACGCTTCCGTATGCAAAGACGGCCCCGTATTTAAAGGGAGTGAAATCGTATGGCAGATTTAAGCGTTGATTTAAACGGTTTTAAGTTAAAAAGCCCGATTTTAAGCGCATCGGGAACTTTTGGGTATTGTGATGAATTTGAGGATTTTATTAACGTTTCAAAACTTGGAAGCGTGGTTACAAAGGCGCTTTCAATTAACCCAAAGAAAGGAAACGAAGGGAACAGAATTTTTGAAACAAACGGCGGGATGATAAATAGAATCGGGCTTGAAAATATAGGAATAAAAGAATTCATAAATAAAAAGCTTCCCATATTAAAAGAAAAGAATATTGATTTTATAGTAAATCTGGCAGGTTCAAATTTTGAAGATTATATAGAAGCATCAAAAATAGCGAATAAAAACGGCATAAAGGCAATAGAGGTAAACGTATCTTGCCCGAACGTAAAAGAGGGGTGTTTGGAATTCGGTACAAACCCTAAAACTCTGTATGAATTAACATCTTCCATAAAAGATGTATACAAAGGGTTTTTAATAATAAAATTGACCCCGAATGTATCCGATATTGAATCTTTGGCCATAGCGGCACAATCCGCAGGTGCAGACTGTATAAGCGCAATTAACACCCTAAAAGGGCTCGGGGTAAAAATCGAAATAACGGAAGATAAAAAAATTATAAAACAAACAGTATCGGGCGGATTATCGGGAAGGTGCATAAAACCCGTAGCTTTATCTATGGTAAAAAGAATAAAAGAAGCTATAAAAATCCCCGTTATTGGAATTGGCGGTATTTCAAACAGGGATGATGTTTTAGAATTTTTATCCGTCGGAGCGGATGCCGTTGAAATAGGAACGGAAAATTTTACCAATCCGAATATCACGGAAAAAATAACAAATGAGCTAATTGAGCTTATTGATAAATTAAATTTAAAGAACTTAGATGAACTAAAAAGGAAATTAAGAGAATGACAACAGATACAAAAAGCGACATAAAAGAACTTTTAATTAAAGCCGACGGGCTTTTAAAGGGGCATTTTTGCCTGACCTCGGGATTACATTCGGATACCTATTTTCAATGCGCAAAGCTTTATCAATACCCGAATATAGTTGAAATCATAGGCAAGGAGCTTGCAAGGAAGCTTGAAAATATTGAATATGACACAATTATTGCTCCTGCAATCGGCGCAATTATATTCGGATATGAAGTTGCAAAACAGGCGGGAAAAAGAAATCTTTTTGTTGAAAGAAAAGACGATATAATGCAGCTTAGACGGGGATACACCTTGAAGAAGGGCGAAAGGGTTGTAATTATAGAAGATGTTATAACAACCGCACGGACAATCTTTGAAACAATTGATGCAATTAAAGAGTATGAAGTTGAAATAAAAGGGGTAGGATGTATTGTAGATAGGACACAAGGAAAACTGGATGACAGATTAAAAATTAACTCGCTTTTAAAAATCGACCCTGTTGTATATGAGCCTGATAAATGTCCGCTATGCAAAGAGGGTATTGAAATCGTTAAGCCCGGAAGCAGAAAAGGGAAGTAATGGAAGATTTAATCAAAATTGAATACCTCTCAAAAGAAGAAATTGAAACCCTTATACAATCCGCAAACGAATTTAAGGGAGGTAAAAAAGTTGAATACGAAAATGAGCACATAGCTTTAATGTTTTTTGAAAATTCAACAAGAACAAGATTTTCTTTTGAGTGCGCCATAAATAAACTTAAAATTAACCCTTACATATTTGATAATTCAAAGTCCTCAAGTTCAAAAGGCGAAGAAATGTTCGATACTATAAACAACCTTTGTGCTATCGGGATAAATACATTTGTTATAAGAACCAAGGAAGAAAACTTTATTGACTCGCTAAAAAAATACAATTATTATAAGCCTGCCCGCTTTATAAATGCGGGGGAAGGTAAATCCGCCCATCCGACACAGGCACTTTTAGACTATATGACAATGAAAGAAAATATAAAAGATGTAAAAGACAAAAAAGTTGTAATAATAGGGGATATTAAGCATTCAAGAGTTGCAAAGTCAAATGTGGCGCTTTTAAAAAAGATGGGGGCAAATATAGTAATTTGCGCCCCTTCATATTTTATGGAAAAGATGGATAATATTGTTTTTGAAGAAGATTTAAAAACGGCAACAAAGGATGCCGACATTATTATGTGTCTAAGGATACAAAATGAGCGCCTTGAAGAAGCAATAAGTAAGGAAGACTTTATAAAGCGCTATCAAATAAATTCAAATAATATCCCGAAAAATGCAATATTAATGCACCCCGGGCCCGTTAACAGGGATGTTGAAATATCAAGCGAACTTTTAAATTCAAAAAGAGGGCAAACGATTTTACAACAGGCCCAAAACGGAGTATTTGTAAGAATGGCGGTGATTGACAGTATCCTTAAAAAAAGGAGGGAAAATGACTAAAATCCCGTCTTTTATAGATATGCACGTCCATTTAAGGGACCCCGGATACACAAACAAAGAAACAATTGAAACGGGTCTTAATGCCGCCATAAACGGAGGATTTGGCGCAGTTTGCGCAATGCCCAATACAAACCCCGTTAATGACAAACCCGATATAGTTGAATTAATCCTAAAAAAAGCCGAAAAATTTAAAAATGAAATTGTTCTCTATCCTGTTGGCGCAGTTACAAAAGGATTAAACAGTGACGAACTTGTTGATTTTAACAAAATGAAAGAAAAAGGATGTATAGCCTTTTCAAACGACGGAATGTCAACAAAAAGGGTTGAAGATGCCCTTAAAACGGGAGAACTTATACTTTCTCATCTGGAAGATGAAACAAATGAAGCAAAAGAGCAAACAGAAATATTTTCAAAGCTTGTAAAATCAGGTTACAAGCCAAAGCTCCATTTTTGCCACATATCAAAAAAAGAAACGGTTGAATTAATAAAAAAAGCAAAAAAAGAAGGTTTAAAAATAACCGCAGAAACATGCCCGCATTATTTTACTTTCACAAAAGAAAATTTGGATGAAACGGGAAGATTTAAAATGAACCCGCCTTTAGGAACCATGGAAGATAAAATTGCAATAATTGAAGGGGTAAAAGACGGGACTATTGATGTCATATCAACAGACCATGCACCCCATACAAAAGAAGAAAAATTGATGCCTTATGATAAATCCCCAAACGGAATAGTGGGGCTTGAAACCGCATTTTCACTTGCATATATGACATTTGGTCTTGATATAACTTTAGAAAAAATGGCATTTGCTCCAAGAAGAATTTTAAATATTGATATAAAAAAAGAAATTGAAGTTGACCTTGATACAAAATGGAGGGTGGTTGGTTCAAACTTTAAATCTATGTGCAAAATAACCCCGTATGAGGGTATGGAATTAAAAGGAAAAGTACTATGAATGAAGAAAAAATAAAAGAAAAGATTGTTCTTGCGCTTGATGTTGAAAAAATTGAAGAAGCAAAAAAACTGGTAGATGAACTATCTGATTTTGTTGGCACATTTAAAGTCGGATTACAGCTTTATTGCGGATACGGACTTGAAATTGTAAATTATATACTAAAGAAAAATTCAAACTTTTTTTTGGATGTAAAATTGCATGACATTCCAAACACCGTTCAAAAAGCAAGCGAAAACATTGTTTTAAGGGGGGCAAACTTCTTTAATGTCCATACAACGGGCGGAATTGATATGATGAAGGCGGCAAGGTATGGCGCAGACACTATGGCAGATAAACTTGGAAAATGCCGTCCTGTTATCTTAGGAGTTACAATGCTTACAAGCATTTCACAGGAAGTACTCAACAGTGAATTTGAAATAGATAAAAATGTTTCAAATTACGCAATTAAACTTGCACACCTTGCAAAAAAAGCGGGTCTTGACGGTGTTGTTGCATCCGCTCTTGAGGTTAAAAGAATAAAAAATGAGCTTGGGGATGATTTTAAAGTGTTATGCCCCGGGATACGCCCTAAATGGAGCTTAACGGATGATCAAAAAAGAGTTTCAACCCCAAATAGCGCAATAAAAGACGGTGCGGATTATATAGTGCTTGGAAGGGCAGTAACAAAGGATAAAAACCCGAAAGAAGCTATGAAAAAAATTTATAACGAAATTAAAGAAGGTGAAATATGTTATCAACATTAATTCTTGAAGATGGGAGCGTATACAAAGGAGAACATTTTGGGGGCTTTGGAACAAAAATTGGAGAAATAGTTTTTAATACGTCCATGACGGGTTATCAGGAAATTTTAACCGACCCCAGTTATGCCAATCAAATAATAGTTATGACCTACCCCGAGATTGGAAATTACGGTATAAATGAAGAAGATTTTGAATCGAAAAAACCCGAGTGCCTTGGATTTATTGTTAAAAGAAACTCCAAAAACGAATCCCACCATAAATCAAAAGAAACCTTAAATTGCTACCTTGAAAGAAACGGGGTAATCGGAATTGAAGGAATTGATACAAGAAGCCTTGTTATAAAACTGAGAGAAAAAGGCACAATGAAATGTATGATAACAACGGATAATATTGAAACGGAAGATGACCTTACCCAAAGAATTGCGGCCATTTGCATATATAAAACGGATAAAGATGTTGTCTTAAATGTTTCTGCAAAACAAAAATATATAGTAAACCCCGATGGTATGATAGATTTAGCACTGATAGATTACGGCGCAAAATCGGGGATAATAAATTCTCTTGCAAACAGAGGATGCAAAGTAACCGTATATCCTGCTGATGTAACACCTGATGAGATATTATCAAACGGGCATACAAGCCTCTTTTTATCAAACGGCCCCGGGGATCCGAAAGATTGCATAACTGAATTAAAAACCATTGAAGAATTGGTGGGAAAAATTCCGATATTTGGAATATGCCTCGGGTATCAGCTTTTAGGGCTTGCACTCGGAGCAAAAACTTATAAATTAAAATACGGACACAGGGGAGGAAATCACCCCGTTATTGACCTTGTAAGACAAAAAGTTATGGTCACAAGCCAAAATCACGGATATGCAATTGATACAAACACATTATCAGGTATAATGCAGCCAACATATAAAAATTTAGACGACGATACCCTGGAAGGCTTTGATGCGCAAAGACTAAAAATCTATGCGGTTCAATTCCACCCCGAAGCAAAACCGGGGCCCGAGGATGCGAGCATAATTTTTGACGAGTGGATAGAAAAAATGGAAGAATACCAAGCTATGCCCGTAAGGAAAGCCGAAGATATGGTAAAAGTTTAAAAGGAAAATTAAAATGGGAAAAGATGCAAGTATAAAAAAAGTAATGGTAATAGGCTCGGGCCCAATAGTAATAGGGCAGGCGGCAGAATTTGATTATGCGGGTGTACAAGCATGCAGAGCCTTAAGGGAAGAAAATATAAAAGTTGTTCTTGTAAATTCAAATCCCGCAACAATTATGACGGATGAAAACATTGCAGATAAGGTTTATATAGAGCCGCTTGATATAAATATGCTTGAAGATATTATACAAAAAGAGCGCCCCGACGGACTGATTGCATCCCTTGGCGGACAAACGGGACTTAACCTTGCAATGGAGTTGCACAAAAAAGGAATTTTAGAAAAGTACAATTTGAGGCTGCTTGGAACAAAAATTAATTCAATTAACAAAGCGGAGGACAGAGAACAATTTAAAAATCTTATGAAAGAGATAAATGAGCCCGTTCCTGAATCTGAAATAGTTTCAAGTTACGAAGATGCAAAGAAGTTTGCACAAAGAATAGGATTTCCGATAATAATACGTCCCGCTTTTACTCTCGGAGGTTCAGGGGGCGGCATTGCCAAAAATGATGAAGAATATAGCCAATATGTAACAACGGGCCTTCAACAGTCTCCGATAAATCAAATTCTGGTAGAAAAGAGTATAGCAGGCTTTAAAGAAGTTGAATATGAAGTAATGAGAGATTCAAACGACACCTGTATAACCGTCTGCAATATGGAAAATATTGACCCTATAGGTATACACACGGGTGACTCTTTTGTTGTTGCACCAAGCCAAACTCTAACCAACAATGAATATCAGATGCTTAGAACTTCCGCCATAAAAATCATAAGAGCGCTAAAAATTGAAGGAGGATGCAATGTTCAATTTGCGCTCGATACAAATTCCAATCAATATTATGTAATTGAAGTTAATCCGAGAGTATCAAGGTCCTCTGCCCTTGCAAGCAAGGCAACCGGGTATCCCATTGCAAAAGTCACAACAAAAATTGCAATAGGCTATAAGCTCCATGAGATAAAAAATGCGATAACCAAAAAAACCGTTGCGGCATTTGAGCCCAGTCTTGATTATGTTGTCGTTAAAATTCCAAAGTGGCCGTTTGATAAATTTGCCAACGGGGATAGAATTTTGGGCACAAAAATGAAGGCAACGGGGGAGATTATGGCAATCGGAAGAACCTTTAACAGTGCCTTTAAAAAAGCAATCGCTTCTCTTGAAGAAAAAAATACGGGCCTCACCCAAAGAAGGGAATTTGAAGAAATAGGATACACAGAGCTTATAAATATGTTATCTATTCAGGATGACAGAAGAATTTTCAGAGTATCCGAAGCCCTGAAAAGAGGAGTTGAGCCTCAATTAATAAGCCAAATAACAAAAATAGATTACTGGTTTATATCTAAAATAAAAGAGCTGGTTGACTTTGAAAGAAGGCTTCAAAATGAAGAATTAACAAAAGAACTGTATATAAAAGCAAAAGAAGAAGGGTTTTTAAATTCCGAAATAGCGGCTCTGACTAAAAAGGAAGAAAAAGAGCTTGAAAGTTTCAATGTAGAGGCCGTATTTAAAATAGTTGATACGTGCGCTGCCGAATTCAAAGCAAAAACCCCTTATTTTTATTCAACCTATGGGGAAGAAGAAGAACCCGAATTTATCGAGGAGAAAAAAGAAAAGAAAAAGGGCGGCATTCTGGTTTTAGGCTCGGGCCCAATAAGAATAGGACAGGGGATTGAGTTTGATTACTGCTCGGTACATGCCAGCTGGGCCATCACAAATAACGGATATGAATCCATAATGATAAATTCTAACCCCGAGACCCTGTCTACCGATTTTGATATAGCAGACAGGCTTTATTTTGAACCTATGAATATTGAAAATGTTATGAATGTTGTTAAAAAAGAAAACCCGATCGGGGTTATGGTTCAATTCGGCGGGCAGACCGCAATTAACCTTGCGGAAAAGCTGGATAAAAAAGGGGTTAAAATTTTAGGAACATCAATAGAGAGCATTAATGCGGTTGAAGATAGAAAGGTGTTTGAAAAACTGTTAAGGGAGCTTAAAATACCTCAACCAAAAGGAAAAGGGGTTAAAAGCGTGCAAGAAGCCCTTGATGCAACAAAAGAGCTTGGATATCCGGTTCTTGTGCGTCCGAGCTATGTTATAGGCGGAAGGGGAATGCAGGTTGTATATAACGACGATGAACTTTTAACCTATATAAACGAAGCTTTCAAATTTTCATCCGAACACCCCGTGCTTATTGATCAATACCTTGAAGGTCAGGAAGTTGAGCTGGATGCAATTTCGGACGGGAAAGATGTTTTAATCCCCGGAATATGCGAACACATAGAGCGTGCAGGGGTGCATTCCGGAGATTCCATGAGCATTTATCCGAGTCAGCATATTTTAAGAAAGCATGAAAAAACACTTGTAAAATACGCAAAAGAAATAGCTAAAAAAACAAAGATAATTGGGCTTATGAATATACAGTTCATTATTAAAGATGATGTTGTATACGTTATAGAAGTAAACCCGAGAGCATCAAGAACAGTTCCCATTATGTCCAAAGTAACGGGCATTCCTATGGCAAAAATAGCGGTAAATGTTATTTTGGGTAAAAGCATAAAATCTCAAGGGTATAAAGCGGGGCTATACAGAAAAACAAACCTTGTTTGCGTTAAAATGCCCGTGTTTAGTTTTCAAAAATTAAACAGAATTGACCCTGCTCTTGCTCCCGAAATGAAATCCACGGGAGAAGTTTTAGGAGTTGATACAAATTATAAAAAAGCCCTTTTAAAGGCATTTATTGCGGGAGGATATAAATTCGGGGGAAGAAAACAAAGGGTTCTTGTTTCTTTAAACGACCACTATAAAAAACCCGCATTAAAAATAATCAAAAAAATGTTTAATCAAGGCTACTTTATAATGGCAACATGGGGAACTCACAAGTTTTTGGAAAAAAACGGCATACCAAGCAAAATGATTGAAAAATTCATGATAGATAAGCTCCAAAAACGTATGAAAGAGGGACGCTTAAGCTTTGTTATAAATACGCCGACTCTTGGTAAAAACTCTCAAACTTCAGGTTTTCAAATAAGAACCATAGCAGAGATGTATTGTATTCCTTGCTTTACAAGCATAGATACACTAAGAGCATATTTAAGCGCCGTAAAAACCTACGATAAAAAGGTTAAACTCACAACAGACACCATTTCAAACTACAGAAAAAGAACAATATTCGGATTGTTGGATAAAATTAAAAAATAAAAGCCCTTGTATTAGGGCTTTTATCTGTATGATAACATTTAAGATGTTGTTTTTATTAAGCTGCAAGTGCATATATTCCGTACTGCATTGCTTCTTTTGCCATATCTTTGAATGCTTGAGCTTTATCGTCGGTTGCTTCAAAGAAGTTTTCATCTTTGTCATATTCGTTTTGGGTTAAAACGTCGTCATTTTTGTTGTCTTGAATTGATTTATCGTCGGTGATTTTTTCTTTCATTTGAGAAAGAAGGGATTCGCCTTTTGTTGCTGCAGATTTATCTTCAGAGTTTTTAGAAGTTTCAATTGAATTTTGTATGGTTTTTGCAATGGTGGTTGATTTTTCAATTTCTTTAGTTAAAACGTATTCGCCGTCAACTAATCTTTCTTGGAGCTTTGATAAACCTTCATAGTTTGATTTATCCGTTAAGCTTAAAAATGCCGTGTTAGCTGAGCTGAATTTTGCTCTGGCACCGGAGAATGCATCCATAAAGTCTGAAATTGCTTCTTGGTTTTCATCTATTGTTGCCGTATCCGTTTTGTCTGAAACTTTTTGAGTGTATACGTTGTTAGAATATAATTCAGCTTTGTATGATTCGCTAACCATATCAATAGCATCTTTAGCATCAATACCTATAACATCTTCAGCGTTAAGTGTTAAAGTTTCAATATCGAACATATCGTTAACTATAACATCAGCCATAAGTTCATCAGTTTGTTCGTTATTTTCAATTCTTTCCATAACATCATCTGAAATGATATCATCAAATTTTGTTGTATCTTCATCATTAGCTATGGTTGAATTTTCATCCGCAACGGGTGTTTCAACAGATTGAGCCTGAGAAACAACGGTTTCGCTAGCGGGGGTTGCAACTTGTTGAACTTGAGGTTGAACTTGTGCTTGGGGTTGTTCTTGTACTTGAGCTTGAGGTTGTTCTTGTACTTGTGCTTGGGGTTGTTCAGCTTGTTGTTGTACTGCTTGTTGTTGAGCTTGTTCAGCTTTAGCTTCTGTTTGTTCAGCTTGTTGTTGTCCTGATTGACCTTGAGAAGCGTTGCCGTCTGCTTGGCTTTGAAGTGATTGAGCTTGGCCTTCGAGTTCTTTAATTTGAGCTTCAATATTTGAAATTTCGTTTTCAATTCTTGCTTTTTCTTCTTCAAGTGAAGCTTTTTTTGTTTCCTGATCTGCTTTTTGATTTTCAAGTCCCATTTTTTCTGTTTTTAAGCTTTCAACTTGATTTTGAAGGTTTGATATTTGAGATTGAATTGAAGCTGCTTGAGCTTTGTATCCTTCATCTTCGCCTGAAGCAGCTTTGAGTTGATTAGCCGAAGATTGAAGGCTTGAAATATTGGATTCTATATTTGAAATATCTGAATCAATGTCTGAAATTTGTGAAGTTGTTTCGCTTATTTGTGTAGCGGTTTCATTTAAGTCGGTGTTGGTTGTTTCTAATTGAGTGTTAGCTTCATTTTTAAGAGATTCTTGTTCTGTGGTTTGTGCATTAATTTCAGAGCCTTGTGAAATAATGCTATCAACTGCTTGAGAAAATGAATCACAGTTAACTGATTCTTGAATAACTTCAGCAAATAAAGAATCGGAATCAGCTAATGCGCCTAATTCGCTAACTGCTGAATTTGCAGATTGAACAGAAGCGTCAAAGCTATTTTGAATTGGTATTAAGTTTTGTCCTATTGAAGTTTCTGCCATTTGTTTCACCACTTTCTACTAACATATATATAAAGTATATATAAAAGTCATAATTTCAAGTTTATCTTTTTTTGTTACATTTCTTTACAATATATTTCAAAAGTCGAGGTGCAAAAAAAAATCAGAGAAAATAATTTCTCTGATTTTGTGATTATTTATGTTTAACCTTATTATTCTTCATTGATTTTTGTAAGGTTATATTTTGCCGCTTCTTCTTTTAGATATTTGAAGGCATTTTCAACATCCGTAGTTTTTAGCATATTATAATGAGATTCGATTTTTGTGTATTCATCTTTATCAGGTTTATTTTCGGAAAACTTATCTTCGGACAAGTCTTGCAGTTGTTTCAATATAGCATCTGAAAATTCTTCGTATTTGGTTTTACCTATTTCGTTATCGTCTTTTTCGACAAATTGAATATTTTTAACGGATGAAGTTGTTTTTTCAAGGTCACTTGTTTTAATATACTCACCGTCATTTATTCTCTCGAGCATATGTTGTCCGAGTTCATAATTGGATTGGTCAGTAATATTTGAAAATTCAAGATTTCCGGTATTAACTATATCTGAAACATTTAATACGGCTTCGGTAAAATCAGTTTCAGCACTTGAATGTTCTTGATTTGAAGCAGTGTCTGTTTTTGCCATTGCAGAGGACTTCGTATATACCTGCTCGTTCATTTTTGATTCAATCATATCGGAAATGGCACTTGAAAGTTCCAATGCATCTGCATCAACTGCATCAAAATCACCTATCGTAAAGAGCCCGCCTGATGTTTCCATTATTTTAGAAAGATAGTCTTTAACATCTTCATGAACAAAATCAAAGAACCAGTTGTCATAGTTTTCTATAACTTTGTTTGAATCTTCTATAATTTGGTTAATGGTCTCATCTTGAATTCCTTGCGTTGGAGCCGAAGAAGAAAGGTTGGATGCTCCCTTTGTATCTGAATTCTGTTGAGCAGCGGAAGGTGTTTGAGCTTTATTTGCCGTATCTGAAGATGTACTTTTATTTGTCTTTTCGTTTTGCGGTTTTGGCTGAAGTTCCTGAATTTTAGATTTAATGGCGTCAGCTTCCTGAGCTTTAGCCTGCCTTTGAGAACTTAGCTCGTTTCTTTCGTTTTGAAGATTTTTAATTTCTTCCTGTGCGGCTTTAATCTGCTCCTGAATTTTTTCATATTCTTCTTGAACACTTCTGGCTTGTTGTTTCAAAGTGTCGACTTTACCGTTTAATTGTTGCATATCGGATTTTTTAAACAGGCTTGAACCTGAAGCATGAGATTGTGTTTCATCCAGTTCGTTTGCAACAATGGCATACAGTTTATTCGTTTCTTGTGCCTGTCCGGAAAGTACGCTTGCCGTATTTGTTAAGGTCAAAATATTTGTTGTAGCTTCCGACATTTTCAAAGCATTATCAGCAAGTGAAGCGTCTATACCTTGTATTTCCGTTTCTTTATTTTGTAATTCAACTTTAAGTGCAAGTACCTCCGGAGAATCGTTTGCACCGGCAGCTGAAACATCAAATGATTCGTCTTGTGCGGCAGGAGAAACGGAATCTTCAAATAAGGGCGCTACATAGCTTTCCGAATTTGTACCGTCTGCGTTTTGAGTCCGGTCGTTTGGCGGAACCTGGTTGAGTCCTTGGTTAGCATTCAGGTTAATTGGGATTTCATTTGCCATTTTTACCTCCTTAATATACACTTATTTAATAAAGATTAACGGCAAAATGTTGTAAAAATTTAAGATTGTTTACAAAAATTAATATTATTTTTTTACGGTAAGTCTTTCTAAAAATCTGACAAATCTTGTTAAAAATCCTTCCGCATCTTTTGAAATCGAATCAACAAGAATTGTTTTCATACCTACTTTTTTGCCCGCAAGAATATCGGTTAGGGGCCTGTCGCCCACCATTACAACTTCTTTAATTTCTAAACCCATCTCATAACAAGCTATTTTTAAAATTTTAACATCAGGTTTTCTTGCATTTCCGTAGACCTTAACGGGCGAAATCTTTTGAACCTTATCAACGTAGCTTTTGTTATGGTTATTAGATATAATTGCAATCTTAAAATCTTTTTTAAGTGAATTTAAAAAATCCAGAGTTCTTTTTGTAAATTTGCATGTCTTGGATTGCATAACCGTAGAATCAAGGTCAAAAAATATTCCTTTAATCCCCTTGCTTTTTAATTCAAGCGGGTTTATATCATATATGGACTCCAAATTATAATCAGGTTTTATTCGCATTTTTAATCCTTAGTAAAAACTGTGTTTTTTATTCCTTTTGTTCTTAAAAGAGCATATTCAAACTCATTTTGCCAGCTATTGTCTTTAGAATTAAATTCTACATACACTTCATCATTTGTATTTGCAAGCTCATTTGTTTCTCTTTTTTCATTATATATATTAATAATTTTAGCATTTGTTGAATACGAAGGCGAAATTATTTCAATTTCGTCGTTTAAAAATACCTTATTTTTAAACAAAACTTTAAATTTGTTATCCTGTTTTTCTTTAACTATACCGATAAAATCGGCTCCGGCTAAGCCCTTAGATATATCATAAGAATAAGACGAGCTATCGTTATGCCCGAGGAAAAACCCCGTTGTATATCCTCTGTTGCCTGCCTTTAAAAGTTCAATGAAGCCTTCTTTTTCGCTAATTTTATTGTCAAGTACGTATCTGTATGCCTTTGCAACCGCACTCACATAATAAAGCGATTTTGTCCTTCCTTCAACTTTAAAAGAATCAATTCCTATATTAACGAGCTCTTTTAAATATTTTATTAAACATAAATCTTTGGTTGATAATATATGAGAGCCTTTATCGTCCTGAACAATTTCAAAATACTCATTGGGCCTTGTTTCTTCCAACAGTTTATAACTCCATCTGCAAGGCTGGGCACAGTTTCCATGGTTTGCCCTTCTTTCATATCCCGTCATATAATCCGATAACAGGCATCTGCCCGAATAGCTCATACATTGAGCACCATGGACAAACATTTCTATTTCAATATCAGACACACTGTTTCTTATTGTTTTAATTTGTTCAAACGAAAGTTCTCTTGCAAGTATAACCCTATTTGCGCCCAAATCTCTCCAAAATTTAACGGTTTCGGTGTTTAAAATATTTGTTTGGGTTGAAATATGGATATCAATATTATCTGTATGTTTTTTTACAACATTTAAAATTCCAAAATCGCTTATTATAAGTGCATGAGGCTTAGCATCTTTAATTATATCTATAACACCATAAAGTTTTTTAATGTCACTGTCATAGGCAAAGATATTAAGCGTAAGATAGACTTTTTTATTCATTTTTTTTGCAGTGTCTATTGCAAATTTTAAGTTATCAAGGGTAATTATATCCCCTTTTCTCATTGTTCTTAAGCTAAAATCGTCGACACCCAGATACACCGCATCTGCCCCATACATAAAGGCATAGCGCATTTTTTCAATACTTCCTGCGGGTAACAATAATTCACTCATAAAGAAATAATAACATAAAATAAAAGCGGTAAATGTTTTTACCGCTTTTTTAAAAATTAATCGTCTATCATGCAGCACTTAAAAGTAAAGGCTTTAATATGACAGGCGGGAATATTAAGCCATCTGAAATGTTTTTCGGAATCAAAATCTTCCGCTTCCATATCATGGTGATGTTTGGAACATTTAACGGTAACATCCTGCAATGTAACTACCCCTGAGATACATTTGTTATCGTCACAATCTAAAAGAATACCTCTGATTTCAAAATGGTCAACCCATAGTATAATAATGTCTGATTCGGTGGTTTTAGCAACTTTATAAATTGCTTCGTAAGTTTTTTCTCCCATAAAAGTTTCCTTTCTTGTATGAATGTTAACACTGGTGTTGTCATACAAAAAGAAATACAATAAATGTTTAATCCGAACATTACTCTACTGTAAAAAGCTAAGAGGTAATTTTATCTCTTGATAAATATTCATCAAGAAATTTTGCCGTATAGGATTTGTCTTTGTGTTTTAAAATTTGCTTTAGGGTGCCTTTTGCAACAACTTGTCCCCCGTATTCTCCGCCTTCGGGGCCAAGGTCAATTATATGGTCTGCACATTTAACAATATCGAGGTTGTGTTCGATAATTAAAACTGAATTTCCCGAATCGGCAAGCTTTTGGAGTATTTTAATAAGTTTATCCACATCATAATAATGAAGCCCGACAGATGGCTCATCCAATATATAAAGAGTTTTTCCCGTCGCTCTTTTATTTAATTCAAGGGCAAGCTTAATTCTTTGGGCTTCACCACCCGATAGAGTAGTAGCACTTTGTCCCAATTTTATATAGTCGAGCCCGACATCATAAAGAGTCTGGAGTCTTGTTTTAATTCTCGGAACATTTTGGAAAAATTCAAGCGCCTCTGATACTGTCATATCAAGAACATCAGCTATGCTTTTTCCTTTATATTTAACTTCAAGGGTTTCTGAATTATACCTTTTTCCTTTACAAACGTCACAGTTTACATAAATATCGGACAAAAAATTCATCTCAATTTTAAGTACGCCGTCCCCCTTGCATTTTTCACATCTTCCGCCCTTAACATTAAAGCTGAATCTGCCTTGTTTGTAGCCCCTTACCTTTGCTTCATTTGTCTGAGAGAATAAATCCCTTATATGATTAAACACTTCGGTATAAGTTGCAGGGTTTGACCTTGGGGTTCTTCCTATGGGAGATTGGTCAACGGATACAACCTTATCGATATTTTCAAACCCCTTAATTTCATCCACACCTAATGGTTTAGGGCGATTACCCCTGAGTTTATGAAGGGCATATTCATATATAATATCATTTACAAGAGTGGATTTTCCCGAACCCGATACACCGGTTATTGCAACTATTTTACCGAGCGGAATATTGACATCTATATTTTTTAAATTGTTAAGGTGGGCATTTTTAATTTCAAGAAAAGAACCGTTTCCAAGACGGGAAGTTTGCGGGGTTTTAATTTCCAGAGCTCCCGATAAGTATTTTCCCGTAACGGAGTCAGGACATTTTGCAACATCTTCTACAGACCCTTTTACAATAATGTTTCCGCCCTTTGTGCCCGCATAAGGACCGATATCTACAATGTAATCGGCACTTCTTATTGTATCCTCATCATGCTCAACAACAATTAATGTGTTTCCTAAATTTCTAAGTTTAAAAAGGGTTTGAATTAACATTGAATTGTCTCTTTGATGAAGCCCGATAGAAGGTTCATCAAGCACATATAAAACACCAGATAATCCGCTTCCTATCTGAGTTGCAAGCCTTATTCTTTGAGATTCGCCGCCTGATAGCGTTGAAGCTTTTCTTTTTAAATTCAGATAAGATAACCCGACATCCATTAAAAATTTTAATCTGACCCTGATTTCATCAAGAACCTGTTTTACAATGGAAAGTCTGAAAGAATCAAGGGATAAATACAATTCCTCAATAAAACTGTGGGCATCTTTAACAGACATGGAACAAAATTCATCAATATTTTTATCCATAAGAGTAACGGATAAAATAAAGGGGTTCAATCTTGCACCGTTACATGCTTTGCAGGTAATTTCACCCATATACTTTTGAATTTCCGCCCTTATTATATCAGAATCCGATTGTTCGAATTTTTTCATCATATACGGTATGACACCAATATATGGATGATAGTGAACTCTAACATATTTCGTGCCAAAATCGGGATATTTCATTTTGATTATTTCATTATCGTTCCCATATAAAATTATTCCTTTTTCTCTTGGAGAAAGAGACTTAAAAGGAATATCGGGATTAATTCCGTAGTGTTCACAAACGGAATTTAAAACATCTGCATAGTATTTATTTCCGGTTTTATGCCAAGGGTATATCGCCCCTTGATTAATCGACTTTGTTTCATCAGGAACAACAAGTTCCATAGTAACTTCATAATGCGCACCAAGTCCGTTACATACCTTGCAGGCGCCGTACGGGGCATTAAAACTGAACATTCTGGGGGAAAGTTCATCAAAACTAAGCTCACAGTTAGGACAGTTTAGTTTTTCAGAAAATAACCTTTCCCCTTCACCTATAATATCAACGGCAACAAGCCCTTCGGAGCGAATAAGCGCCGTTTGAACACTGTCAAATATTCTTGAGTGAGAGGAAGGCTTAACAATTATTCTGTCAATAATAACGTCTATGTCATGCTTTTTATTTTTTTCAAGCTCTATATCATCCTCATCAAGGTTATATATGTTTCCATCCGCTCTAACCCTTATGTAGCCTTCCTGTTTTAATTCGGAAAAAAGAGATTGATATTCGCCTTTTTTACCCCTTACAAGAGGAGAAATAATCTGAATTTTTGTACCCTCATTAAGGGAGGTTATTTTGGATACAATTTCATCTATAGTCTGAGGAACAATTTCCCTTCCGCACTTTGGACAGTGGGGAATTCCCGCTCTTGAATAAAGAAGCCTTAAAAAGTCGTAAATTTCCGTAATTGTTCCGACGGTTGATCTCGGGTTATTGGATGTGGATTTTTGGTCAATTGAAATTGCGGGGGAAAGCCCGTCAATTGAATCAACATCCGGTTTATCCATCTGTCCCAAAAATTGTCTGGCGTATGTTGAAAGGCTTTCAACATAGCGCCTTTGGCCTTCGGCAAATATGGTATCGAACGCAAGAGAACTTTTCCCCGAACCCGAAACGCCCGTAAAAACAATAAGGGAGTTTTTCGGAAGTTCAAGCGAAACATTCCTTAAATTGTGTTGCCTTGCCCCTTTTATAACTATCTTATCGTTCATAAGAATATTATAAAACGAATGACAAACTAATCAAATAATGTTTGATTTAACAGCAATAACGGCAGCTTGAACACGGTCTATGGCATTCATTTTGTATAAAATATTTGCCACATGGGCTTTTGCGGTATTTATACTTACTATCATTTCTTTTGCAATTTGGGTATTGGTTTTGCCCTCTGCAAGAAGTTTTAAAACTTCCATTTCTCTTTGAGTTAAAGAAAATTTGTTATCATCTTTTTTATAAAGGTTAAAAAGTTCGTATGAGTCAGGTTTTGGAAAGATTTCTTTATAGGTATTTAAAAGACAAGGATCAATCCAAATTGCATCCATACTGACCGCCTTTATTATTTTTTCAAGTTTTTCTTTGTCTGTGTCTTTATTTGTAAACCCGTTGGCACCCGAAAACATACTTGCTATTAAAAAATCTTTTCCGACATGTTCTGTTAAAACTATAATTTTAACGGAAGGATTTATGTGTTTAATCTTTCTTGCGGCCTTTATGCCGTTCATGCCCGTAAGATTTAAATCAAGAAGTATAATATCAACGGAATTTATAATACCGCTTTCAAAAAAAAGTTCAGCACATTCAAAATCCCCTAACACTTTTATATTTTTAATCAAAGATAGGGAATGTTTGACAGTAATTCTCTCTAATAGACAATCTTCGATAATTACAACATTTGTCATTTTGTTTAATGCTTTCTTTTCACTACATTTTAAAACCTTATAAACATCAAACAATACAAAAAGAGCAAAATACATCACCCAATCAGGTAATTAAAATTATTGAATATTAAAATCGAAGGTAAATATTATATCGAGAGTTTCTCTGTTTAGTTTATCGGGAAGCGGGGGGAAAGGCTTTGAAAGTTCGATTGCATCCAATGCCGATTTATCAAATTCAACAAGGCCCGAGGAAGAATAAATTTGATTGTTTATAAGCTCTCCTTCTTTATTGACCGTAAATTTAACGGAAGCCTTTTTTAAATTGGAACCGACAGGCGGTGTCCAGTTAGTTTTTATAGAAACCTCTATATCTTTAATATAAGAATCAAGAACTTCTTTATTTATGGGCTCTTGTTTTACTTCTTGAGGTTTTTTGGCTTCAATTTGGCTTTGTTGTTGAGAGGACATTTTAAATTCAATTGTACGTTTCAGGGATTGGGCAGCTTTATTATCCTTATTTTCCTCTAAAATTTCATTGCACAAATTAACGGAAGAATCAAATTTGTTGAGCTCAAAATAACATTTAGCAAGTTTTAGGGCAATATTTTCGTCAAAAGAGTATAAAAGCGAATCTTCAAAATATGAAACGGCCTTTTTATATTCCATTTTCTGAAAATAAATTTCACCGATTTGAGAGTTTGCAAGCACATTTTGGGGCTCGCTTTCAAGTATTTTTTCAAACAAAACTATGGCATCATCAGCCATTCCTCTTAGTTTATATGCCTGGGCGGTGAGGCTTAATACCTCTAAGTTGTCTATTTGAGATTTACTTGCCTGAGTTAAATACTTGGAAGCGTTTTTATAATCATTTAGCGAAAAATATATTTTTCCAAGCTCATAGTTAGCTTCGTAAGAATCGGGGTTAAATTCAATAGCCTTTTCAAAATTTGCTATAGCAAGGGTTTGATTACCTTCTTCAAGATAAATTTTTGCAAGATAAATATACGCATCAGGATCATCAACAATCGAAAGTTGTTTATTTAAATATTCGATTGCTTTTTCATTATTTCCTTCATCATAATATCTTATTGCATCGAAATAAAGTTGTTGGGCGTCTTTTAAGTTTTTTGGGGCAATAGCAAGAATTTTTTTTCCGAACCTTGTATTAAAATTAAAAGAAAAAGCGCTCACACAAAGGGCAACAAAAGTTAAGAACATAACAACAAGAAAAACCTTGATTGCAACCTTCCTTTTTTTGGGTCTTATCGGTTTTTCAAGAAAAAAATCTTTATCAATATCAAATTCTTTTTTAAACTGCACTTTTAAGCCTTATGTATTTTCTCATATCCAGATTTAAAATATGTTTAATATTCTCATAAGAATCAGCTTTAATAAAAAGAACGCAAAACATTGGTTTTATTCTGTAATCAAACTCTCTTACATCCAAAATTTCGCTTTTTGTATCTTTTTTAAAGGATTCAATGTCAAATGACATTATATCACTTTTTTCGATATCAAGGGGGACTTCTCCCATAACAAAGGCATAAACCCCTTTATTGGTTGAATTTATGTATTCCCAGTCGGGTTTTTTATTTTCCATAAAATATTCATAAATATTAATATTGTATGCAAAATACGCCAAATCTGTTGTGCACCAGCCTGCAAACCTAAGAGGATTAATTTCTATGGGAACAATTTCATCCCCGTTTATTCTAAGCTCAATATGCATAGGAAAATTCTTAGGACAAATAAGTTTTGAGATACCGTTTAGAAGGGGCGAGAGCTTATCTTTGTATTTCATAATAATTGAAGGGGAAGAAACATACATCCTATCCGATACGTCATATTTATTTAAAAAGGGATGATAAAAAAGATTTAAGATAACGGGGTTTGAGTTTTCATCATAATAAACATCAAGTGCGTATTCTATACCTTCTATATATTTTTCAATTATAAAATTGTCACAGTTAAGTACGGATTCGGGGAACATACCCTTTGTTTTTTCAATTGATTGAACAATTGCTTTAATTGCACCTTCAAACTCTGAAGAATTGTATACGCTATAAACCCCGAAGCTTAAAAAACCAACCGCAGGTTTAATAACCACAGGGTAGGAAATTGAATTTTTATCAAGGTTTATAAGCTCATTATATGAAACTTTCCTAAAATAAAAATCGGGATATAATTTGCTTAAGATTTCTCTAAAAGAAACTTTGTCTTTAAATAAATCAATATAGTAAGGAATTTTTGTATCTTTGAGGTATGTTTTTATTATATCTATTGAATTTTCCGAGTTTGAATAGACGTGGTTTGTTTCTATAAATGAAGAATATATTTTATCTGTCGTAACTGTGTTTAAATTTTTTTCTTTTAATATGGGATTATCCAAAACAGGGTAATTATTTTTTCTGATTGTTTCGATTAAAAAATCTGATACATAAGGTTCATCCAAGAAAAACATTTTAAAAACTCCTATTAAATTCAATAAAATAATAACAAAAAATTATTTTTATGTTAGAATTTTCATAACTTTTGTTTATTTTAAAAGTAGAAATAAAGAATAATAAGGAGAATTTTATGACCGATAACAAACGTGTTTGGTTGTTTAGAGAAGGAAATGCAAACATGCGCAATCTTCTTGGCGGAAAAGGCGCAAATCTTGCAGAAATGACAAATCTTGGATTGCCCGTACCTCCGGGATTAACCATTACAACCGAAACTTGCATGGACTATATTAATAGCGGAAACAAAATGCCTGAAGGCTTAATGGATGAAGTAAAAACCGCTCTTAAAGATGTTGAAGCGCAAAAAGGACAAAAATTCGGCGACAGTCAAAATCCGCTTTTGGTTTCGGTTCGTTCCGGCGCAAGAATTTCAATGCCCGGCATGATGGAAACAATATTAAACCTGGGCTTAAATGACGAAACGGTTGAAGCTATGGTTAAATTAACAAACAACCCCCGTTTTTGCTATGACAGTTACAGAAGATTTCTTACAATGTTCGGCTCTGTTGCATGGGATATGGACAGACAAAAGTACTTTGAAGCCGAAGTTGAAAAGCTAAAAGAAAAAGAAGGGGTTAAATCAGATACGGAAATTTCTGCGGACGGCTGGAAATCCTTAATTCCCATATACAAAAAAACAATCAAAGAAGTTACGGGAAAAGATTTTCCCCAAGACCCCTATGTACAATTACAAGAAGCAATTGAAGCGGTATTTAGAAGCTGGAACATCCCAAGAGCAGTTGCATACAGAAACATGAATAAAATTGACCATAACTACGGTACCGCAGTCAATGTTCAATCAATGGTGTTCGGGAATATGGGTGATGACTGTGCTACAGGGGTATCGTTTACAAGAAACCCCGCAACCGGCGAAAACAAATTTTACGGCGAATATTTAACAAATGCTCAGGGCGAGGACGTTGTTGCAGGTATCAGAACACCAAAACCGATTGCAATGTTAGAAACCGAAATGCCTGATTTATACAGACAGTATGTTGATATTGCAAAAAAACTTGAACTTGGATATAAAGATGTTCAGGATATGGAATTTACAATAGAAAGAGGTAAATTATATATCCTTCAAACCAGAAACGGCAAAAGAACCGCCGCAGCTGCAATAAGAATTGCGGTTGAAATGCAAAAAGAGGGAATAATTTCAAAAGAAAGAGCTATTGAGCTTGTTGATCCGTATACCGTAAATCAAATTTTACTTCCCTGCTTTGATATAAAGGCAATGGAAGAAGCTAAAAAGATATCAACGGGTGTAAACGCATCCCCCGGAGCTGCCGTAGGTAAAATCGTATTTGATACGGAAGAAGCGGCACAAAGAGGCGAAGCGGGCGAAAAAGTTATTCTTGTCCGTGTTGAAACATGTCCTGATGATATTCACGGTATGGCAGTATCTCAAGGTGTTTTAACCTTAAGAGGCGGTGCAACAAGCCATGCTGCGGTTGTTGCAAAGGGAATGGGAAAACCCTGTGTATCAGGATGCGAAGATATTAAAATTGATTTAGCTAACGAAACTTTAACCGGAAAAGACGGTACAATCTACCATAAAAACGATATCATATCGCTTGACGGCGGTAAAGGTATTGTTATGGAAGGGGCTGTAAAGCTCGTTGAAGCAAAGATTGACGACAATTGGAACACTTTCTTTGGCTGGGTAGATGAAGCAAAGAAAATGAAAATTGAAGCAAATGCAGACACACCAAAAGATATTGAAAACGCAATTAAATTTGGTGCGGAAGGTGTCGGACTTTGCAGAACGGAACATATGTTTATGGACCCGGATAGACTTCCTTGGGTTCAAAAGATGATTATTGCGGGAACCAAAGAAGCAAGAAAAGAAGCACTTGATAAACTTCTTCCCATGCAATATTCAGACTTTTATGCAATGTTTAAAGCACTTGGTGATAAACCTTTAACTGTAAGACTTCTTGATCCTCCGCTTCATGAATTTCTTCCTTCAAAAGAAGATTTAATTGCGGAAGTTGCAACTCTAAAAGCTTTGAATAAAGATTACAAAGAAAAAGAAGAACTTTTAAAAATAGTTGAAAATTTATCCGAATCAAATCCTATGATGGGCTTAAGAGGTTGCAGACTCGGCTTAACGTATCCTGAAATAAACGAAATGCAGGTAAGGGCAATTTTTGAAGCATGTTGCGATTTAAAACGTGAAGGATATGCGGTTAAACCGTGGATTATGATACCTTTAATCGGACATGTTAACGAATTAAAAACCGCAAAAGATATTCTCGTTAGAGTTGCAAGAGAAGTAATGATTCAAAAAGGAATTGAAGTTGAATACAAATTCGGCACAATGATTGAAATTCCAAGAGCAGCTTTAACGGCGGATGAAATTGCTCAATATGCCGAATTCTTCTCATTTGGCACAAACGACCTTACACAGATGACATTCGGGTATTCAAGGGATGATGCGGAAGGCAAGTTCTTAAACAGATACGTAGAACAAAAAATCCTGCCTTCTAATCCGTTTGAAACACTTGACACAAAAGGTGTTGGACAGTTAATCGAAATGTCTATGGAAAAAGGTAAAAAGGTTAACCCCGCACTTGTTGGCGGAGTTTGCGGAGAACATGGCGGCGATCCTAATTCGGTTAAATTCTGCCATTCAATCGGATTAAACTATGTATCCTGCTCACCATACAGAGTTCCGCAAGCAAGGTTAGCAGCAGCACAGGCGGCTATTGCTGAAGCAAAACAAAAAGTCTGTGTATAAATAAAATAAATACAGTAAATAGCACTCCTTTATAGGGGGTGCTATTTTATTTAACGGATTTGCAAAATATAATAAATTTGCTAAAATTAAATTGTATAATTATTATAGAAACAATAAATGACCATTAGGGAAGAATACGAAAATCTAAAAACAGAATTAATTGTAAGATTGGCCGATGCAACCACAATGTGCGCTCTTGAGTTTCCTTTTGATTTGGAAATATCCAAAGAAGAAGAAACAAGGTACTTTATAAGGGGTGCTAATACCAGACTTGCAACGAAGAAGTCAATGATTATTCTTGATAACACATATAAAAAAGTAAGGCTTTTCCCATCGGATGACATTGCCGATATTTTTATTGAAGCAAGGGATGGAATTCTTGAAGATTACAAAAAAGACGTAATGGATGCTTACAACGGAGAAAAATACACCTTTATGGAAGATACATTAGAAACTTACAGTGCATACATTGACAGTTTAATCTCCAAAATAAAGGAAGCATCAAAACCTTACATAGAAAAATTAAAAACACTCACAAAACAAGATATCGAAAAAGAAATTGATGCAAAAGACAAGTTGCTAAACCTTTCGGTAAAGGCTAACAGTACTATAAACAGTGAAGATAAAAAAGAGTTGTTTTAGCTCTTTAAAGTAATAAATGCACTTAACCTGTCTGTAGTTCCCTGATTTTTTCTGTATGAGGGGAACATGTCATTATTGCAGCAAGTGCAAAAGGGAGATACGTCGATTTTTTCTACACCCGCCTGATTTAGTTGTATTTTATTTATAAGCGGCAAATTAGCATAGCATTTACCGTTTCTATATTCACAATAAGAAGAATCATTAATTGATTTTTCAAGCATATACATAATTTCTTCGCTTGTTTCAAAACACTTATAACAAATACAAGGCCCTATAACCCCTATTATATCTTTTGGATTGGAATTAAAGTCATTTTTCATTTTTAAAACCGTCTTTTTTACAATTTGTTTTACTGTTCCTCTCCAACCGGAATGAACAATTGAAGCTATATTGTTATTTGAATCATAAAGTATAATAGGAACACAGTCTGCGAAATTTAAAAATATTCCGTTTTTAAAATCAGCCAAAATAAGCGCATCTGAGTCGGGGTAATCAACAATCCCGTCTTTAACAATTTCAATGTTATCGGAATGAATTTGTTTTGAAGTAACCAGATATTCAAGCTGGAATATCTCTTTTAATTCCCTTCTGTAATTAAGAGATAAAGCCACCTTATCATCGCTTTCTTTTGTCTTTAAAATAAGCTCTCTTGTTGTGAAAAAATGGTTAATATCTCCTAAAAAATCGGATTTTACAACCTGTTTATTCATAACCTTATCTGTATAAAACATGAATTTTATTCTCCAATTAACTTACCAAAAAGCTCACCAAATTCGGGAAAAGAAGTATCAACCCAGCCGAAATCCTTAATCAAATTGGTTTTACTTGATAATAAAGATGCAACATAAAGGCTCATTGCAATTCTGTGGTCATTATAACAGTTTAATTCAACTCCGCCTTTGAGTTTATTTTTACCTTCAATTATAAACCCGTCATCAGTTGGTACAATATTTGCGCCGAGCTTTTTTAATTCCAAAGAAGTGCAATCAATGCGGTTGGATTCTTTATTCTTTAAGTCCTTGGCATCTTTTATAACGGTTTTTCCTTCCGCAAAAAGCGATAAAACCGCAATAACAGGGATTTCATCAATCAGTCTTGGTATAATATCTCCTTCTATAGTGCAACCTTTTAGATTTGGAGAGTATTTAACCCTGATATCTCCAATCAGTTCATTGTTTTTGGTTTTTAAATCAAGAATTTCAATATTCCCGCCCATCATGTTTAAAACATCAATAATTCCTGTCCTTGTAGGGTTAAGACCAACATTTTTAATTAAAATATCACTGCCTTCTATTATAGATGCCCCGACAATGAAAAATGCGGCCGAGGATATATCCCCCGGTACATAAATATCTTTTGGAACAAGAAATGAGTTTCTTATTGTGGTATAAAACCCGCAAGATACGGAAGATGCAAGCTCAAGCGCCTTAATATCGGACATAATGCCGTAATCAATATCTGCATCAAAGTATTTTAGCATTAGCTCGGAATGGTTTCTTGATAAATAGGGTTCAACAACGGCAGTCATACCTGATGCAAAATATCCAGCAATCAACAAAGATGATTTAACCTGTGCGGATGGAATTTTTGTATCAAATGTAATTCCTTTTAATTTTTGGCCTTTAATGTTTAAGGGAGCCCTATTATCGTTAGAATTTATTTTAGCCCCCATCAGTGAAAGAGGTTCTATAATTCTTCTCATGGGACGTTTTGAAAGGCTTGCATCTCCGATTAGGGTTGATGAAAAATTCTGCCCGGATAAAAGCCCCGATAAAAGGCGCATTGAAGTTCCCGAATTTCCGCAATCAAGGCCGGTATCAGGTTTTTTATACCCCGATTTGGAATTTAAAGTAAGATTTTTTTCATCCTTAAATACAATATCCACCCCCAACTGTTTTAGTATGTTTAAGGTACAAATACAGTCTTTACCTTTGGAAAAATTAGATATATTAACCACTCCCCCCGTTAACGAGCCCAAAATGAGCGCCCTGTGCGAAATAGATTTATCGGAAGGAATTATTATTTCGCCCGAAAGAGGTTTATTTAGAGGGTTTACGGTTATATCATTCATTTTCTGCAAGTTTCCTTACAAAGTTTGGAACCATAAAGACACCGTAATGCAAATCTGTATTATACAGTTTTGATATTTTTTCAATTTCTTTTGCACGGTTAATGTCTTTAATTTGGTTGTTTTCATCATTAGAACAAAAAGCAAAACTCCAATATCCGCCGGGATACGTTGGTATAGGGCCGCAATATGGCATAACCGTATTAAATACTTTATGAAGAAGGATATACATATTTCTCATTTCATTTTTGTTTGCAAAAGGGGATTCCGATTGAGGGGTAACAATACCGCCTTCCCTTAGGCTTTCTTTTACATTGTTGTAAAATTCCTCGGTAAATAAACCGACCCCGGGACCCATAGGATCGGTAGAATCAATCAAAACAACGTCATAACAATTTTTTTTATCTTTAATAAATTTAATTGCATCTTCAACATAAATTTTGACCCTGCTATCGTCAAGTTTGGATGAGATTGTAGGAAGAAATTTTTTGCTTGCCTCAATTACAAGAGAATCAATTTCGCATAAATCAACATTTTCAACACTTGAATGCTTTAGAACTTCTCTTACGGTACCGCCGTCACCCCCGCCGATTACAAGAACATTTTTTGGGTTTTTATGAGAATTTAGAGGAATGTGAGCAATCATTTCATGATAGAAAAATTCATCCTCAACGCTTGTCATCATAAGCCCGTCCAATGTTAAGACATTTCCAAGCCCCGTGGATTTAAATATTTCAACCTTTTGGAATTTAGATTTTTCAGAATATAGGTTGCCTCCCTCTTTTTCAATAATTACACCGTATTTTAGCGGGTTAATTTCTTTATAGTATTTGTTTTTAAATAACATAAAAATTGTACTCCGAATAAATAATTGACTAATTTATAAAAAATTATACAAAAAAATCAAATTTTTTGATAGAATAAGTTAAAACTGTGAAAACTATGAAAAAAAATATTCTGCAAACTTTTGAGGACTTTTTAAGAGAACCTTTAAGTATCTTAAAAAAAACAATTATTCATATAACAGGTATTGACACTTCTGACAATACCAAATCTATTGCGGTTGAAAAAACACAAGACGGCATTCAAATTAACGTAATTAATTCACAAAAAGCGTACAATCTTTTATCTTCCGTTATGTATAAAAGACAGATATGCGAATTGAGGCATCTTATAAATGAAAATAAAACTCGCAAAATTCAGCAAAAGTTCACCGGATATAAAATCGGCACCAACGTACAATGAAACTGAATTTGCACTTTTAGGACGTTCTAACTCGGGAAAGTCCTCTTTTATTAATTCTATAACGTTAAACGGAAAACTTGCCAAAACTTCTAACACACCGGGGAAAACAAGGCTTATAAACCATTTTGAAATAACGACAGATAAAGGGCTTTTCATTATTGCGGATTTGCCCGGATACGGATATGCAAAAGTTTCAAAAACCACCCAAAAAGAATGGCAAAAAAACCTTGAAAATTACCTTTTAAAAAGGGAGAATTTAGGGCACTGCTTTTTATTTATCGACTCAAGACACGGGCTTTTGGATAACGATATGCAAATGGTTGACTGGCTTATTTTAAACAAAGTGCCTTTTATAAACATTCTTGCAAAATGCGACCTTGTAAAACAAAATGAAATATTAAAAAGAAAAAAAGAAATTGAATACTTTACAAAAACAATGTGCATGCCTTTTTCAATAAAAAAACCAATCTATAGGGATAAAATTTTAGATTTCATAGAATTTAATATAAATTAATAAATTTGCCATGCCAATAAAAAAAATTCAAAATGTTTGTATGGAATTTTGGGGTTTGATAGAAAAAACAGAATTAAACAAAATAATTAAAGAGGCAAAAAGGTCTTGCGTAAATGATGCCCTAAAAAGACTCAAAGAATTTGACCCTATGAATGAAACTTTTTTTAAGTATGCCATGCCAAATGACACCCCAAATCTTCTGATTAAAAAAAGAGTAACAACAAACAAGCTTCTTTTAAAGAAAAGAGAAAAAGAGCTAAAAAAGCTATTAGGATAATAGACAAACTCAAAAGTTTAATGCTAAAATATTATTGCTTTATGCGGGTTTAAATTTTGTTCCTACATTTTACTAAAACGGGAGAGTAAGCTCTTAATAAAGGCAATTGAAGTATACCTTGGGCTTATTATAAGCTTTTTTAAAGGAAACGGATTTGCCGAGGCACTCACCCACCTGCCGGAGCTTGGCAGGTAACAAAATTCACCCGTATAGAGCACTATAAATAAAAAAGAGGAAGTATGCCCTATAAATTTTTTATATCGCTTATCGTTATTATATTTACAATTATTCCTGCATTTGCAAAAAACGAAATAACATTTATTTACCTTAACGGCTCAAACACTAATACTCAAAACAGTAAGGAAGATTTTATTAAAGGAGTAAATAAACTCCATAACCAAATAATTCAAAACTTTGAATGCGACGCTTTTATATACGGTTTTCTTCTTGAAGGAGGGAAATACAAAATAAATAAAACTCCAAATCCTTTTTATTGGGGGGATTTAAGCAAGGTTGAAATTGAACTTATAAAAAACGATTTTGATTTTCTAAAACAAATAAGTCCAAAACCCGCAAACCATGTAAGAGAATTTATAGCACTCTGTTTGCATGATGCTATATGGGTATCAAAACAAGAAAATATGATGCCCATACTTGAAAATCTGCATAAAATCATAGTTGATGAATATAACAAAGGAAACAAAACCGCCCTTTTGGGATATAGTGCAGGAACTTTTATAGTCCACCAGTACATGTTTTTAAAAGTGCCCGTAATAAATTTAAAAGAAGCGATTTTAAGGTCAAATATAGAAAAAAAATACAAAGACTATGTTGCTGATATAAATATGGAAAACACATGCACAGATGCCCTTTTTAAAAACAGTCTGGTGAGATACGATATTGATAACAGATTTATATTTGAAGAAAATTTCAACGACTACAAAACAAAAATCTCGAAGTTGAATGATGATACTAAAAAATACTGTGCTCCAAAAGATGCTCTTGTGGGCGGAATTAATTTTGCAAGCCCGTTTGCGCTTTTTTATAGCGACCTTTTTGATAAAGACTATAAAATGTCTGAAGAAATGGCGCTTGCATACAAATTCATAATTGAAAACAAACTTTTTTGGCTTACCGTTAATTATTCTGATGACCCTTTGGGGTTCCCGCTTACAAGAAATGTTACATACAATGACATAAAAAACCTTACAAATCTTGAAATCAAAGACGGCGGGGGTTTTATATATGATAAATCAGACAAGCCTTCAAGAAGAACATTTTTGATGGCACATCTTTCATATTTTAATACCTCAAAAAGGTATGCAAAAATTCTCACAGATGCTTTTATTGAAGGTTTTGAACACTTTTATATGACAAAAGAAGATTAAATCGTTATAATTTAAATTATGAAAGAAAACATAGAATTAAAAATCCATAACATAAAAACAAAAGCGTACGAAACCCTTGAGAATGTGCCTTTATATAAGTATAAAGGAGTGGTTTCAAAACTTGTGGGCCTGACGGTTGATGTTAAACTTCCGGGGCTTAAAATCGGGGATTTATGTTATATACAAACATATACCGGAGAAAAAAAGGCTGCGGAAGTTGTTGCTTTTAAAGGCGAGATGGCACAACTTTTGCTTTTATATGACGGCGAAGGAATAGGACAGGGCTCTTTGGTTGAAACAACGGGAGGCCCCATTATGCTTCCTGTCGGAGATTTTTTACTCGGAAGGCTCATAAACCCTCTTGGTGAGCCTATGGATAGCCGCCCCTTAGATTTAGAGGGGGCAGAATATGTAAACATAAACGGAAGCGTTCCTGATGCATTCCACAGACCCATTATTAAAGACACAATATTTACGGGAATAAGAGCAATAGACGGACTTTTGACTCTTGGCGGCGGACAGAGAATGGGGCTTTTTGCAGGTTCGGGGGTTGGAAAAAGTACAACCCTCGGCATGATAGCAAGAAACTCGGAAGCTGATGTTAATGTTATGGCCCTGATAGGAGAACGTGGGAGAGAAGTCAAGGAGTTTATGGTAAATTCTCTCGGGGAAGAAGGTATGAAAAAATCAGTGATAGTCTGTGCTACAGGCGACCTGCCCCCTCTTATCAGGATGAAATGCCTGCTTGCGGCAACAAGTGTGTGCGAATATTTCAGAGATAAAGGAAAAAAAGTTTTTCTTATGACAGACACGGTTACACGTTGTGCCATGGCAGGCCGTGAAGTGGGGCTATCAATCGGAGAACCCCCCACAATGAAGGGATATCCGCCATCAATATTTTCATGGCTTCAAAGAGCGCTTGAAAGAACGGGAAATTCCGAACGTGGTTCAATAACGGCACTTTATACCGTTCTTATGGAAGGGGATGACATAACAGACCCCATAGTAGACATTGTAAGAGGTATAGTTGACGGTCACATTTTCTTATCAAGGAAAGTTGCGGAACAAAACCATTATCCCGCCATTGATGTTTTAGGTTCTGTTTCAAGGTTGTTTACAGAAATAACGGATAAAGAACATCAGGCGGCAGCATCCAAAATGCGTCAATTGATGGCCTTATATAGAGAGAATAAAGACCTTATTGATGTTGGCATGTACCAATCCGGTTCAAACCCAAAACTTGATATTGCAATACAGTTAATGCCTGAAATTAACGCATTTTTACAACAGAAAGTTTCGGATAAAGTTACAATGGAAGGCACAATTCAGACTCTTAAAGATATGATGAGGGATGTTAACATATAAAAAAAACGGCATTCATAAATGAAAGCCGTGATGGATAGAATTAGTATTACGGAGTTTATAGAGGAGTTTACATCTACTATAATAACCGTAAAAAAGTATTTTTGCGTCATGGCGCAAGTAAAATCCAAAAAATTTTACAAAACTTAATAAAAAAGGCGGGAAACTCAATAATCCCGCCATTTTTATTTTTTATTAATGACACATTGAAAGTAATACCCCTGCGGCAACCGCAGAACCTATAACACCTGAAACATTGGGTCCCATTGCGTGCATAAGCAGGTAATTTTGACTGTTTGCTTCCAGTCCTACCTTGTTAACCACTCTTGCTGCCATAGGAACTGCACTAACACCTGCTGCACCGATAAGCGGGTTAATGGGAGTTTTGGAACATTTGTTCATAATTTTTCCGAATATAACACCCATTGCAGTTGCAAGCCCGAATGCAACAATACCGAGGATTAAAATAAAGAGAGTCTGGACGGTTAAAAATTGACTTGCGGAAAGTTTTGAACCTACGGATAAACCGAGAAATATTGTAACAATATTTATAAGTTCATTTTGAAGGGTTTTGGATAACCTTTCAATAACACCGGATTCTCTTGCAAGATTACCGAATGCAAGTGCACCAATTAAAGGACAGGCATCAGGCAAAAGTAAAATACAAAGCCCGAGAACCAAAAGCGGAAATACGATTTTTTCCCTTTGTGAAACTTCTCTTAATTGAACCATTTCAATTTTTCTTTCAGCTTCTGTTGTTAGAAGCTTCATAATAGGAGGTTGAATAACAGGAACTAGCGCCATATAAGAATATGCGGCAACCGCAATTGCGCCTAAAAGTTCAGGAGCAAGCTTGCTTGTAACATAAATTGACGTAGGGCCGTCAGCTCCGCCTATAATACCGATTGATGCGGCTTGAGGCATTGTGAAACCAAATAAGCATAACGCTAAAAGCAAAGCGCCGAATATACCAAATTGTGCCGCACCCCCTAAAAGCGCAGTCTTGGGGTTAGCAATAAGAGGGCCAAAATCAGTCATTGCGCCAACACCCATAAATATAATTAAAGGAAACAACCCCTGATGAATACCTGCTTCATATATTATGCCTAAAAAACCCGTAGGTTCCGCTATTCCTGCAAGAGGAATATTTGATAAGATGCCGCCAAAGGCAATCGGAACCAAAAGAAGGGGTTCAAATTGCTTTTTGATACCAAGCCACAATAAAAAGCAGCATACAACAAGCATAATCGGCATTCCAAATTGATGCAATACCTGTTCGCATCCTGAAAGTTCAGGGTCCGGCTGCAATATGATATTTGCAATACCTGTTGAAGTATAGAGGGCTTTTAAACTTTCTATAAAATTCATTGAACTATCCCCCTATCCGACAACTACCATTACTTGAGAGTTTTTAACCTGATCGCCGACAGAAACCTCAACACTTAAGACGGTACCTGAAACAGGAGATTTGATTTCGGTTTCCATTTTCATAGCCTCAAGGACAAGGAGCACATCTCCCTCTTGAATTGAATCGCCTTCTGAAACATTTATCTTAAGGACGGCACCGGGGAGTGCTGCTTTAATAGGTGTGCCTTCGGAAGGATTTGCGCCCTGTTTAGCTTCAATTCCTTCTTTAACCGATATATCGTATGCTTTACCGTTAACAATAGCCTTAGAGCCTTCAATTCTGACGGCATACTTTTTGTTATTAACACTAACCGTATACCCGTCGGGAGTTTCTGAACTTTGGGCATCTTTTTTAACGTCGGCATTTTTTCTTACACCAATCTGTCCTTTTCCTTGAAGGAAAAGTATGCCTTTTTCTTTGCAGGTGGCTGCAATGAATATATTTTCATCATTAACGGGAAGCCCTGCATCTTGAAGCATTTTTGTGGCGGGAGCAATTCCCTTGTTTGGGTCTTTATCATTAATTTCAAGAACAGTTTCCGTTGTTTTTGGCAATTCAAGCTGTTTTGATGCAAGTTCAACAATCTCGCTATCAGGTTCACAAGGTGTTTTACCAAAGTAACCGAGCACCATCTTGCCATATCCTTCGGTAATTTTTGCCCAATTACCAAACATAACATTTGAATATGCCTGTTGGAAATAGAATTGAGAAACCGGAGTAACGGATGTTGCAAACCCGCCCTTTTCAACAACTTCTTTCATGGCGGCAACCACTTCGGGGAACCTGTCCATTGTACCGTTATCTCTCATCATCTGAGTGTTAGCGGTAAGTGCACCACCCGGAAGCGGGGATGATATAATCATAGGATTAACCGCAAGTGCTTCGGGGGGCAAGAAGTAATCTTTCATGCATTCTTTAAAAATTTCTTCCGTTTCCAATATCTTTTGAATATCAATGCCAAGGTCATAATCCGTACCTTTAAGAGCATGCCAGAGAGATACAATATCAGGTTGAGCAGTACCGCCCGATACGGGTTTCATTGAAAGGTCAACACCGTCCGCACCGCCGTCAAGAGCGGCAATATATGCAGCAAGGCCTGTTCCTGCCGTTTCGTGAGAATGAAATCTGATATGAGCATCACTTCCTAAAATTTCACGGGTTCTTTTTATGGTTTCATAGACTTTTCTTGGAGCTGACGTTCCTGAAGCATCCTTAAAGGCAAGGGAGCTAAATGGAATACCAGCTTCCAAAATGTTATTTAAAACTCTTATATAAAATTCAACATCATGAGCGCCGCTGCAACCTATCGGAAGTTCCATCATTGTAATTGTAACTTCATGGTTTAAGCCGTTATCAACAATGCATTGACCGGAATAAATAAGGTTGTTTACATCATTTAGAGCATCAAAATTTCTTATGGTTGTCATACCGTGTTTTTTGAACATTTTGGCATGAAGATTTATTATGTCTTTTGGTTGAGAATCAAGCCCTACAACATTAACACCTCTTGCCAAAGTTTGAAGATTAACATCAGGGCCGACTGTTTTTCTGATTGTATCCATCATATCAAACGCATTTTCTTTGCAATAAAAGATGGGTGACTGAAATCTGGCGCCGCCGCCAACTTCAAAATGGCGAATTCCTGCACTAACTGCAGATTCAAGAGCGGGCAAAAAGTCTTTTGTGAAAACTCTTGCTCCGTATACGGATTGAAAACCGTCACGAAACGAGGTATCCATAACTTTAATTTGTTTTTTTGTCATTTTTCCTCTTTCTCCTTATTAAAAAAAGTATCAATCAATATTTTTAAACGTATGTTAATTCCGATTTAAGCCCGTTGTTTAAGAAGTTATCATACGAATTTATAAAGCTTTCCATAAATTTAGATAAAAACTCGTCTTTATCTGTTCTTTTATTTGTTTCAAGAAAAATTGAAGTAGCGGGAATATCTATATTTTTAATATCCAAACCGTCCAAATTCAGATTAATTCCCACACCGACTATAACTCCCTTAAACTCAGAACCCACAAAAACAGATTCAGCCAAAATACCCGATATTTTCTTGCCCGAAATTAAAACGTCGTTCGGGAATTTAAAGTCGGGCTTAAGAGAATACGTTTTTAATACTTCTGACACTATAGAACTTGTATATCTTGTAAGTTCGTTTAAATAGTTAATTTTATCGGGTTTTAAGACAATTGATATATAAATATTGCCGCCGTTTTTATCGGAAGAATACCATTTTCTTTCAAACTGTCCATGCCCTGAAAGCTGATTATCAGCGCTTATTACATCAAAATCATTAAGAGTGTCAAGGTTCTTTCTCGCCCAGACACTGGTTGAATCCACATTTTCGATTTTGATTATATTGTAGCGCATACAAGAAGATTATATTTCAAACAAATTTTTTTTGCTAATTTTTTTATAATATAATTAAACTATGCAAGAAAACGAAAACAAAAGCTCTTATTTGCCTCTATTCAGGAAATATCGCCCTCAGTCGTTTAAAGATGTTATAGGTCAGGAATTTACAACAAGGGCGCTTTGCAATGCAATAAAATTAAACAAAATAGCAAACGCTTACCTTTTTTGCGGCCCAAGGGGCACAGGCAAAACCTCATGCGCAAGAATTTTTGCAAAATCCCTTAACTGTATTGAAGGCCCGACCGTTGAACCATGTCAAAAGTGTCAAAGTTGTCTTGATGTAACAAACGCATCAGGACTTGATGTCATAGAAATAGACGCAGCAACAAACAGGGGTATAGATGATGCAAAAGAACTTATAAGCAAAGTTCAATATGCGCCTATGAACGGCAAATATAAAATTTTTATTATAGACGAAGTTCATATGCTCTCAAAAGAAGCATTTAATGCCCTTTTAAAAACATTTGAAGAACCGCCTAAAAATGTTATATTTATTCTTGCAACAACGGAACCCCATAAAGTTATAGAAACCATTGTAAGCAGATGCCAGAGGTTTGATTTTAAAAGAATTACAACCGAGGATATAACAAAAAGACTCAGAGAAATTTCCGATAAAGAAGGGATAAAAATAACGGATGATGCTCTGTATACAATAGCAAAGAATGTATCGGGCGGCATGAGAGATTCTCTTGCACTTTTGGATCAATCATCAATTTTAGGTTTTGAAAAAGAAATTACAAAAGAAACAATTGAAACCCTGATGGGTAAATTAACCTTTGATGTTTTATTTGACCTGTGCAACAGTATCCTAAACAAAGATACCAAAGAGGCAACAAAAAAAGTAAGAGAAATTTTTGAAAAGGGGATTGAACCGAGAAACTTTATAGAAAACTTTATAGAGTTTTTAAGAAATGCAATTTTAACTTCCAATTCAGATAGTACAGATGAAATACAAAATTTAACTCTTTTCACAAAAGAAAACATCTCTCAAATAAAAAGCAATGATAAGTTTATTAAAGCTGAGTTAATAAATATCCTTGATACTTTAATTGAGTTTTATAAAGAAGTTAAAAGCTCTACAAACCCATATCTTTGGGCGGAACTTGGCATAATTAGCGCAACCGGATTAAAAAAAGAAACATACGGTATAGAGCCGCCAAACAAAACCGCTAAATATAATATAGAGTCACCAAACAAAACCGTTTCGCAAAAAAAAGAAACGTATAATATAGAGCCGCCAAACAAAACCGCTAAAATAAAAGAGGATGAAAATAAAAATCAGGAAGCATTCCGTATAGATACTAAACCTGTTATAGAAGATATTGAAGATAAAAAAGAAGATAAAAATATAAATAACGAAAACCTATCCAAACCCGAACAAAAAGAAACAATTTCTCCATCCAAGGTTTGGGCGGAGATATTAAACGGTGTAGACTCAATACCTGCAAAATTTTTCTATTCCGGGGTAGGAAAACTTGTTAGTATTGAAAATACAAAAATAACGCTTGGTTTTGTAAATGAAAATGCAATTACTCAGGCAAAAAGCGAAAACAAATACAATCCGCTTTTAAGGGCAATCAAGAATGTTCTTGGAGAAAACGGCACAATTGATTTTATAACCGTTACCAAAGACACAAAAATAATAGATACAAAATTAAATGTTTCAATTGCAAAGCCTCAAAAAAATATTGAAAGCTATAGAGATAAAAAAGAAAAAAACAGTATAAAAGAAGATAAATTACCGCCTTCATCCGATAATTTGCAGGCTGAAGATACAATTGACAAGGATGAAGATAATATTTCGGATGAAAACGACAAAGAAATTTATACGGAAGAAACAAAAAACATGCTTGAAACCTATAGCGGAAGAATTATAGAGTAGCTAGTTTTCCCTATATATAATACTCTTTTTTTCAACTTTTTCACTTGTAAATTTAAATGCGGACATTGCATGTTTTAGGGCATCATTTAAGCGTCTTTTGTCGTTATAGTATAACGTCATAAGAAGCTCACCCTCATATACTTTATCTCCTTGTTTTTTATTTATTGTGCAGCCTACCCCGAAATCAACAGAGTCAGATTTTTTCTCTCTGCCTGCACCAAGCAACTTGCAGGCATGGGCAATTTCAAGCGCATCAAGGGATTCAAGATATCCTTTGTCCGATTGTGCTTTAATTTGAACAAAGTATTCACCTATATCAAACAGTCCGTAATTATCAATAACATTATGGTTTCCCCCCTGATACGATATTATTTCTTTTAATTTATTTAGAGCAGCCCCTGTTAGGATTGAAGAATCAAACATCTTTTTTGCGGCATTGAAATCAGGGGCAATACCCGATAATATAAGAGTTTTTGCTGCTATTTCAAGGGTAACTTCATATAAATCATACGTAAGATGCCCTTTTAAAAATTCGATTGCTTCAATAACTTCGAGAGAATTTCCGACAGATTTACCTAACGGTTGTTCCATAGATGAAATAACGGCATCTATTTTTCTGTTAAAAAGAGCGCCCACCTTAATCATAAGGTCTGATAGTTCTTTTGCTTTTTCTTTTGTTTTTATAAATGCGCCGCTTCCGTATTTAACATCCAAAACAATAACATCGGCTCCTGATGCTATTTTTTTACTTACAACGGAAGCACATATAAGCGACATATTATCTACGGTTGCAGTTACATCCCTAAGAGCATAAATTCTGCCATCAGCAGGCACAAGGTTTGGAGTTTGAGAAGAAATGGCAGCCCCAATGGATTTTATTTGATTTTTAAAATCAATTTCCGATAGTGCCGTATTAAACCCGGGTATGGATTCAAGTTTATCAATTGTGCCGCCCGTCATGCCAAGCCCTCTGCCTGAGAGCTTTGCACAGTTAACGCCAAGGGAAGCAAGGATTGGAATTAAAACTAAAGTAACCTTGTCGCCGACACCGCCCGTTGAATGTTTATCTGCTATATGGCCTTCAATACCATCAAAATGTAAAATATCGCCCGAATTAACAAAAGCTTCGGTTAAATATGCGGTTTCATCAAAATTTAAACCGTTAAGACAAACTGCCATAAGCCATGCAGACATTTGATAGTCTTGAATTTTTCCTTTAAGATATCCGTCTATAAAAAAATTGATTTCTTCTTTTGTGTGAATTAGTCCGCATTTTTTATTTTCAATAACATCAACCGCTCTCATAATTTCTCCTATTTATGGTAAGGTTCATTTTTCAATATTTTAAATGCCCTGTATATTTGTTCAGTTAATATCATACAGGCTTCCTGATGTAAAAATGTCAGCTTAGACATAGAAAAGCTGAAATCAGAACTCTTTTTGACAAAATCGCTTAATCCCGTTGAACCGCCGATTAAAAAAACAATCCGATTATAAAAACCGTCGTTTTCAATTTCTTTTATTTTGTTTGCAAATTCTGCGCTCGATAACATTTTACCATCAATTTCAAGAGTTATTTTGTAATCAGTATTCTTTAAATTCGGGACAAAATCGTCCATATTGGAAATTTCACAGACGCTAATATTGGAATAAGGGGTCAATCTCTTTTTAAATTCATCAACACCCGCCTTAAAATAAGGTTCTTTAAGCTTTCCTTCAAGAATAATATCAATGTTCATTTATACAATATCTTTTTGCAACTCGGGGTTGTTAAAAAGTTCATAGTTGATTTCATTTGCATTATCAGCAATTATTGAAGCAACAACCGCATCAGATGTAACATTGGCAGTGGTTCTTAACATATCGGTAAATCTGTCAAGAGCAAACAGGAATGAAAAACCTTCAACCATCTGTTCTGACGTTAAACCTATACCGTTTAATACAAGCGCAATCGTTATAAGACCGGCACCGGGGATACCCGCACATGTTGAAGATGCAACGATTGCAAGAAGTGCAATTTGGACAATCGCGAGCATAGAAAGTTCAATACCGTATGCTTGGGTCAGAAACAGAACCGCAATAGTTTGAACCATGGCAGTACCGTCCATATTCAAAGTGGCACCCAAAGGAAGAACAAAAGAGCATATTTTGCTTGATATACCTCTTTTCTCGCAACATGTAATGGTAAGCGGCAAGGTTGCCGAGCTTGAAGCGGTACCGAATGCCACCATAGCGGCTTCAGTAATTGCAGAATACAGTTTTGAAACGGAAACTTTTGAAAAAACTTTAAGCATAATAGGGTATACAAAAACAAATTGAATCAAAAGACCGATAAGAATAGCTATAAAGTATTTGCCGACCCCTGAGAATATTTGTATACCAAAACTTGAAACGGAACTTGCAACAAGGGCAAATATACCGGGAGCGGCAAGATACATAATCCAGTCCGTAACTTTCATTGTAGCGGCGAAAATACTTTCAAAGAAAGAAACAACGGGTCTGTTAATTTCGCCTATTTTAGAAAGCGCTATTGCAAAAATTAAAACAAAAATTATAATCGGAATCATATCTCCCAATGCAAGAGAATGAAACGGATTTTGAGGAATTAAGTTTAAAAATATTTGCGCTATATGGGATTGCTGATCAGAGAGCATGCCTGAAACAACCCCTTGAAGCTCTGCTGCAATATCGGCATCAATAAACTCTCTGGCACCGTCCCCCGGACGAATTACAACGCCAAGTATAGCGCCTATACTAACCGCAACAAGAGTTATTATGGCATAATAAAAAATCATTTTTTTACCGAATTTTGCAAGCTGCTTATTATCGCCAATACTTGAAATTCCGATAACAATGGCGCTTATAACAAGAGGAATAACCACCATCTGGATTATATTAATAAATGCCTGACCGATAAAGGTAAATACGTGGTGTGCAAAAGGATATTGACTTTTTGGAAAAACAATACCGCATACAATGCCAAGAAGCAGTCCCGCAAATATGTGCCAATTACGCTTAATTCCAAGTAAAAGCGCAATTAAAATATGCATGTGAAAACCCATTTTTTTTCCTCGTATATTAATTTTAAAATTACCTGTCTATAATACAACTATTTTATGACATTTTCAATATTTTAAAATAGGTATCCGTTATAAAAAGTAGCGCTTAAGTTTTTTCAAATATGTATATCCGCCATCCTTCATGCGATACGACACCTGAAAAACTCAAAAGAATTTGAGAGTGTTGGACTATATAGTTTCTTATATAAGAAAATACAAGAAATAATAGCGGGGTTTGATTGTATTTTTTATCGTTGTCGAGCGTATATAAAAAGTTTTGATTATTAAAAATGCTCACAGGCGAAAAGTCCACAAGAAAAAATTTTTCACCGTTTTTTATTTTGGAATACACATTTTTATCTAAAAATATATCAAGTCCCTTGTTTTCATCCGCCAAAAACACCTCTTTATATCTGTAATTTCCGCCCTCATAGGTTTCAGACATTGTTTCTTTGTCACTTTTAATAAAATTGAAATTGTACTTTGAAATATCGGATGTGTTCTTACTGTTGGCTATTTCTTTTGAATACTTTAAAAATCTTTCTTTCGGGTAATAAAGAAAAACAACCTTGTCTGTTGTCTTATAATCCAAAACATTTAACATGGTAACGGGAATATTTTGCCCTTCAGCCCTTACAAGCTTAACGGGCGAATAATTTGAAACGAGTATAAAAAAGAGTATAAGGGTTGAATAAACAGTTCCTAAAATTGCCTTAAACGCTTTACTTTTAAATTCGCTAAACCCGAAAACTGCAAACAAAATAAGGATAGGATAAATTTCCGTTAAATATTTGGTAAGAAAAATAATCTTCCCGAAAAGCGATGCAACAAAAACGGTTAAGTATACGCCGACTGATGTTAAAATAAAATATTTAACATTTTTATCAAAAGAAAATAAAGCTCTTATCATACATAAAACAGAAATTATAAGCGGTATAAAAGCAAAGAGGATAAAACCTAAATTAACTTTTCCGCCCCCATAAACCATAGACATAAACTCAGGAGGCGCATTTGTAATATTAATAAGGTATGGAGAAAATAAATCCGTAAAGAAAAATGCAAGTTTAGCCCAGCTAAAAGGAGCCCACCATTGGCTAAAGTATTGCTGATGAAACATTGTATTGTATATGAATATACATAAAGGAATTAAAAGTATTAATCCGACAAGAAGAATTGAAACCAAAAACCTTTTAAATTTGGTTTTTTTATCGGCAAAAAGCAAGACGGAAATTACCGAGAAAAATACAAAAACAAACCCTATAGTATGCTCCAACATAACAAGAACAGAAGTTAAAACAAAAAAGGTACAATTTTTCTTAGTTGGATTATCCATTGTCTTTAGCGCACACAGTGCATTTATGGAACTTAAAAGAAAAAGAAGGGAATAAATTCTGACTTCTTGCGAAAAATAAATTAAAAAGGCACTGATTGATGCAAACCATGCGCAAATAAGTCCGTTTGTATCGGATGTTTTTTTACCAAGATGTTTTCCTAAAAAAAACATTGAAATTATTGATAAAATGCCTGCAAAATAAGATGAAAACCTTAAACTTAAATCCGAATCCCCGAGAAAATACATCCAAACTTTAAGATAGATGTAATGAAGGGGTGCATGGCAATTTCTTAAAATTGCCTGAAAAAATTCGTTTGGAAAGCTTGCTTTTGCAATTTCCCATGTTAAATACTCATCATTCCACATACCCTCGGGCTTATTAATGTTTATAAGTCTTAAAAGGGCTCCTACAATAAGAATGACAAATAAATACAATATAAGTTTCTTTTTTTCCATATAAATGCCTTATAAACTAAACCAGTTAAATATATCCCATTTAAGAGAATAATTCAAATTCAAGAAATTTGCTTATAAAAACTTTAAATATTTGCCACAAATTAAGAATTAAAGTATCTTTAAAAATAGAGATATAAGGGGTATTAAAATATTGAACAATACGGTTGCCATAGTATCAAGTGCAGAATTTGCAATGCAAGAAATAAAAAACATGCTTGTCTTATTAAGAGAAGTAGACAAGGTTGAGTGCCTTGATTATTATGATTTTGAAGATTACATGAAAAAGACGACCCCGAACGTGATAATTCTTCACTCTATTGAAAACGACAAAAAAACCCTTAAATTGATTAAAAAAATAAAAGAAGATAAAAAAACGGCAAAAATCCCTATTATATTGTATCCGGAGTTTGCAGGCACAGACTATATTGTAGAGGCCTTTGATGCAGGCATAACCGATATGTTGTCCTATCCTCTTAAGGATTATGAGCTTGCAATGAGGGTTATATGGACAATTCAAAAAAATGAAGATGAAGTTTTAAAAGAAAATAACTTTGATTTTTTAAAGGACCTCGGGATAATAGACAAAACCACGGGCTTTTTCTCGGAAGAATTCGGGCTTAAGTTTCTTGAAGGGCTTATTAAAAAATCAAAAGAAAACGGACAAAACTCTTGTTTAATGCTCCTTAAGTTAACAAATGCAATTAATGTAAACTTGGACAAATCGAACGTTGCAAACATTTTAAAAACAACCGTCAGGATGAATGATGTAATTTCCATTAAAGATGATGAGTCATATTACATTTACCTTTCCAAATCAAAATTAAACGGGGTGTATTCGGTCTATGAAAGAATAAAAAGAAAAATAAACCCGATAACATCCGTTTCAAGCGCAGTTGTGGAAATTCAGGATGAAATTTTTGATGATATTATAAATGTTCTTGATTATTCAATAGAAACTGCCCGCATAAACGGAGATATAAATATCGTAAAACCGAAAGATTTTGTTGATATGCTTGAAAAAGACACTATTAAAGAAGATAGTGAAGATGAGCTTGGCATTTCAAAAATATTGAACGAAAACGAAGATATTGCATCCGATAAAAAGGGGGATTTAAAGGACGATTTATTGGATGAGATATTAAAAGAAGAAGATAATAACGAACCGGAACAAACAGAAGAAAAAGAGTCGACACAAGAAGAACAGATAGACCTCGGTTTAAAAATAATGCAAGAAAAAATAGAAGAAATTAAAAATCCTCATCCGAAAAAAAGCCTAAAACAACAGAGAATTGAAAAAGAAGAAAAAGAGATAGACGAAAGAAATATAATACTTTATAAGCAAGCTTACGCAAAGAAATTAAATCTTGTAATCGAGCCTCTGTTAAAAAAGTATGCATCAAAACTTCAACAAAAATACAGGGCGCTGGATGCAAATATTATGGCAGAGCCCGAGCTTTCTTTTATGAAGCTCAATAAAGATGATATAAAGCTTGATGTTGAAATAATTTATGATAAAGTAAAAACCATAAAAATAAATATGACCCTAAACGCACTCAATTCACAAATTGAATCGGATACGATAGATTTTGAAGTTATGGATTTTGACTATCAAAAATTTGATATAGTTTTAAAGACGCTTATTGAAGAATACGAAAATTATCTGAGCGAAGATTAAATTAGTTGTTGCTAACAAGCATTTTAAAGACTACAAGTGCCCTTGCTGAAATTTCGCCCGAGATTTCTCTTTGTTCCTCGGTAATATTAAAGATTTTTATAATGTTTTTTAATTCACAAAGGGATTTTTTATCTTTAATATCATAAACATTTTTAACGGGTTCTAAAACAATATCAAAAAGTGTATTTATTGTATTTTCATTCATTCTTGACATAGTGTGTGTGCTCCTCACACATTAATAAAGTATTTTTGCAATCAAAAATTGCAAAAAAACGATTAAATGTTAAGAATGTTTAACTACTTTTTAAATATTTTGTATATATTATATATACTATTTTGAAATTAAATCATCAAAAGAAATTCCGTTTGAAAAAAGAATAAAATCACAAAACTCCCTAACGGCACCCTTTCCGCCGCCATAAGATGAAACAAAACTTGCATTCTGTTTAACTTCATCTATTGCATCATTTGGCGCACAAGATAAGCCGACCCTTTTTATTACGCATAAATCAGGGTAATCATCTCCCATATAGGCAATTTGACTATAATCAAGCTTAAATTCTTCAACAAGTGAATTCAAAGCATTTATTTTATTGGTTTGGCCGCTATATAGTTTTGTTATACCTAAAGTTTTTGCCCTCTCAATTACAACAGGAGAGTCTTTTGCGGTAATAATGGCGGTTAAAAACCCCGCTTTATTTAACATTACAACCCCTTGCCCGTCTTTTGCATTAAAAGTTTTAATTTGAGAGCCGTCAGGAAGATAAGTTAAAGACCCGTCAGTCATAACCCCATCAACATCAAAGGCGACAAGTTTAATCTTTTTTGCTTTATATTTTAAATCCAAATTGTCTAACATAATTTATGCAACTTTAGCCTTTAACAAGTCATGGATATGTATAAGCCCGATTGGCTTACTGTTGCAATCGACTATTGCAAGAGAAGTTATGGAGTGCTTTTCCATAAGCGCAAGAGCGCTTGCCGCAAGCTCGTCTTTTTTTATTGTTCTTGGAGTTTTTGTCATAACATCTTTAACAAGAAGGGACTCTGTATATTTATGGTTTAATAAAGTGCGTCTTATATCACCGTCGGTCAGTATACCCGATAGGCAACCCTCATTATTAACAACAAGAGTACACCCGAGCTTTTTATCACTGATAAATTTAATTGCACACTCAAAAGACTCATTTTCAGGAACAACAGGAAGCTTATCTCCCGTAATCATAAGTTCATCTACTTTATATAAAACTCCTTTTCCGAGTGCACCCGATGGGTGAAACATTAAAAAGTCATCTTTTGAAAATCCTCTTTTTTTAAGGAGACAAACGGCAATAGCATCACCCATGGCAAGAGTTGCGGTTGTACTTGCAGTCGGCGCTTTATTTAGGGGGCATGCTTCCCTTTCAACCGAAATATCAAGGACAACATCCGATTTATCGGCAAGGGTAGAATTTATTCCGCCCGTCATCCCGACAATTGGAACACCAAACCTTTTAATAAGCGGAAGAAGATTTAAAAGTTCGTTTGTTTCACCGCTATTAGATATTGCAATAACAACGTCTTGTTTTGTTATGATGCCTGAATCCCCGTGGGTTGATTCGGCAGGATGTAAAAATACCGCAGGAGTGCCTGTTGAACAAAGTGTGGCGGCAATTTTTCTTCCAATCAGGCCGGATTTACCCATACCGCTAACCACAACTTTACCTTTGCAGGAATATAAAATTTCAATTGCTTTTGTAAAATTGTCATCAATTCTTTTTTTAAGTTCTTTAATGGCATCAGCCTCTATATCAAAGACTTCAAGCGCACTTTCAATAAGCTCATCTGTTTTAACAGAAACATTCTGCATTAAGTTACCCCCAAAAAATAAAATTTTTAAGAAAATTATACAATAAAAAGAGTATTTTTTAAAATTTATAAAGATATATAAAAATAAGGTGCCGTAAAAGATTTTATATCAATCAACAGGAATAATATAAATGAATCAAGTGCTAAAAAGATGTGAACAGAGAGTAACAAAAAGAATTGCAAGTTTTTTATGTTCAAGGGAAAATGAACTTACCATAAATATCAGCAAACTCAATTTTATTGATGCCTCAAGAATGGCGCTTTTAAATTCAACAAAGTGTTATGTGGAAAATCCGAATAAAAAAATAAACTGGATAGTTAAAGACGAATTAATAAAAAACGTAATAAGTCCCTTTAAACTGGAAAATATGAAAATCATTGCAAAATAGGAAAACAAAATGTCAAACGTAATAAGAGCAATTTATCAAAATAAACTTATAGGAATAATAAGGGAAAATGATGAGAAAAAGGCTATAGAAATAGCAAAAGCATATATTGAAGGCGGAATTAAAATAATAGAAATGGCAACTCCGATTAACGCAATAAAAGAGGTTGCGAAAAATGATGAAGTTTATATAGCAAGGGGCGGAATAATTACAAGGGAACAAGCCATAGAAGCAATTGAAGCAAAAGCAAAACTTCTTGTATCCCCGATACTTCAAATGGGCTTGGTTAAACTTTCAAGCGGATATAAAACCCCGCTTGTGCTAACGGCAACAACACCTAATGAAGCATATATGGCATGGCAAGCAAGAACTCCTTTAATCAAAATATACCCCATTAAAGATTTAGGCGGAGCAGGCTATATAGAAGAACTTTTAAGGCCGATGAAATTCTTAAATGTAATGCCGACAGGTTCAATACAGATTGATGATATTGAAGATTATCTTAAAGCAGGCTCTATGGCAGTAGGTTTAGGAAGGGCCTTTTATCAAAATAAAAATTTTGATGAAATTAAAAAGTCCGTAATGAAGGCAGTTCAGATTGCAGACAAATTTAATCGGTAATAATCATATCCGCTTTAGCATCAAACTCGTCCGAACAAATAAAATCAACCATAAGTTCTTTGTATATTACAATAATTTTTTTTGCGCCAAATTCTTTTTTGACTAAAAGCCTGTCATAAAAACCTTTTCCGTACCCTATGCGATTTAAGTTTTTATCGGCTGCAATCGCAGGAATAAATGCAACGTCTATTAAGGAAATATTATCAACAGGAGAACTTAGAGGCTCTAAAACACCAAATTCGGATTTTTTCAAATCTGATGAAAACGGGCAAATAACAATTTCATTGCCCTCAACCCTTGGCAAATAAAAGTTTTTACTTTTGTTTAATGTTAAATCCAATAAATCAATTTCATATTTAAGCGGATAATAAATTAACACATTTTTTGCATCGGAATAAAAATTCAAACCGTTAATTTTTGAAACGATATTCCTTGATGCCACGTTTTTATCAAGGGTTTTTCTCAATAAAAGATTAGTTTTTCTTATATAGGATTTATTCATTTAAAAATTATACTGTATGAAACAATGATTTAAGAAAAGCTATAATAAAACAGGGTTTGTTTTCTTTTTCCTGAGTTTTAAGTTCCTCTTTTTGATAGTTTATTATATAAGACATAAATTGATCGCTGTACATGTTCTATCCTCTATTTCTCATACAAAAATAAAAAATTGCCCTTCAAAAAAATTGACGATTGTGTAAAGTTTTTTTAACAAATAGGGCCAAGCTTTTCGGATGAAACTATATGAAGGTGTATATGAAAAACCGATTGACCGGCAGTTTCCCCTGTATTAATTACTGTTCTGTATTCATCTATGCCGAGTTGTTTTGTAACTTTTTTAACAGTTAAAAGCAGCTTGGATAAAAGCATAGGTTCTATATCATCATTTAGGGAAGAATAGTGTTTTTTTGGAACAACAAGAAGATGAACGGGCGCAATCGGGTTAATATCCTTAAAAACAACAACCTCGCTATCCTCATAAATAAATTCGGTATTAAATTCGCCTTTTGCAATTTTACAGAAAATGCAATCTTCCATTTATAACCCCCCAAATAAAGTATTTAAAAAATTTTAAATCCAAATAATCGCATGTGACAAATTTTGAAACATAGTATAATAGCTATTATGAGGAACAATATTAAAAAAGCAATAACAATAACAATTATACTCTCTTTTTTGAATATAAATTCGGCAATTGCAGCCCCCCTTAAGGGTTCTGTAAGCGAAGATGAAACAATAAATCATTCAAAAATGTTTACGGGGCAAACGGATAAATTGGACAAAAAAGATACCGTAAAATTAACGGTATCTCACGTTATTAACGGTTCGATAAATGAAGAAGGGGATGAATTTTTTGCCGAAATAACAGAAGATGTTAAAGGAGATAAAGGGGTTATAATTCCGAAAGGTTCAATAGTCCATGGGATAATTCAATACATACAAGACCCCAAAAAATTAAACAGGGACGGATATATAATAACCGCATTTGATTATCTTGTTACAAGCGACGGAAGGCAAATCCCCATTCAAGGAAGCCTGAGCACAAAAGAAAATTTGGCAAAAGGAACCCTAAAAAATATAGCCCAACACACGGGGGTAACTCTTGTAACGGGGGCCATCGGCGGCTTAATGAGTATAAACCTGTTCGGGCTTGAAACCGCTATAGCATCCCACGGCGCAACGGTTGCGGGGGGAGCAGCCATAGGCGGTGCAATAGGGCTTGTATCAATGATGAACAGGAAGGGAGATGTCGTAAATTTAAAACCGGGTGATGAATTTGAAATAAAAATAATAGGGGAAATTGACCTTCCGGTTTTTTCGCAAGACGCATTTAAAGAAGATGATTTATATATAGACGGACTTAATGTCGATATATTAAGCGCAAAGTACGATAAAGACCCGTTTGGAGGAGATAACTTTATAACTCTTGATTTAAAAATAGAAAACAATTCAAATCTTGATTTTTACCCTTTTGATATTGCGCTTATGGATGACATTAAAAAAGTCTATTACCCTTCCCCTTTTGGCGATAACGATATATGGTTTAATTCAATTAAATCGGGTGAGAAGGCAATCGGCAAAATGTCGTTTTCAATTAACAACAAAAAAAACAAACACTGGCTTATTTTTATGGACAGGGGAACAAAAAAACCCATAGCCAAATACTCCATAGAGTCACTTTTGATGGCAAACAAAGATAAAAAAAATAAAAAATCAAGACATAAAGACTAAAAAAGCAATTTTAAATTATTTTTTGTTTTTTAATAGTTATAAAGAAGGCTTTTTATGGTTCAAAATAATATAAATACAAGCAGCTTGCTGCAATCGTATATAAATAAAACATCTTTAAATAAGAGCACTGATAGTAATGGCAACAATTTTCAACCTACACCCCAAACTATAACAACTCCTGTTGATACGTTTAGCCAAAACGGGAATATTGACGAAAAACAAAGAAACAAAAAAAGAAAAGTTGCAAAAATAGCACTTTTTGGCGCCATGGGTTTAACCGTTACTCTTGGTTTACTTGCCGCATTCAGGCATCAGGGCGGTTTAATAAACACTGCAAAAAAAACAGTTGGAAATATTAAAGGCTTTTTCGGTTCGCAAAAAGAGGATGTTAAAAAAATAACGGAAAATATAGCCGAATATCAAAACGGAGCAGACAATCTTAACAGTGCAAAAGATTCACTAATCAGGCATTTTATGATGAAAATTCCCGGATACAAATATTTTGATTCGCTGATGTCATCAATATATAAAAATTCAGCCGTAAAAGCTATGCAAAGAGGGTATTCAAAGGCTCTTAATATGATGAAAGACACTGATGAAGCCCTTCTTAAATCAGTAGAAAATTCGGATTTGGATTCAACACAGATAGAAAGATTAAAAGAACTTCTTTATAAAAGATTTGATACTTTAAAAAATCTTGCGGATAAAAGCAAGGTTAAAACAAGAATTGATAAGCTAAATAAATCAATGAAACGAATTGATATAGAAGCTTATGAAAAAATGAAATCCGCAAAAGAAGGCGGCATTACAAAATTAAAAGAAAACCTTGATGATTTTTCAAGGCATGCCTGGGCCGAAAGCACTCTTGCAAACTCAAGAAACATACAGGCAAAACAACTTGAAGCATTTGAAAACTTTGGCTTAAGTACGCAAGAAGCCCTTGAATTAGATGAACTTATAAAAATCGGAACAAAAAGCAATCTTCAAATGAGAAGCGACGTTCAAAATTCATCTAAAGCTATGGAAAAAATATTTAAAAAAGAAAAAGGCGCAATGTTTGAAAAATTAAGAGATATAAATTACGGTTGCGCACCTGCTGATGCACTCGGAATACTTACAACAATGGGGTTATTAAAATTATACAGTGCACAGGCTGATTCAAAAGAAGAAAAAATGAAAGTGACGCTGACAACGGGCCTGCCCCTTATGGTTACATTAGGAACAACTCTGGGCGCAACAATTAAAATGGTTAGCGGCGCAAAAGCATTGGTTCTTGGCTTATTTACAGGATTTATTGCAAATAAAACCGGCAAAACAATCAACGAAATTTATCAAAAAAAGCACAATACTCAAGGAGCACCCTCGACAATTATTACGCTTGATGATTGTGCAAAAACAGGCAACAAAAAATATGAAAAATAAAAAACCGCTACATTATAAAAGCAGCGGTTTTTTAAATTGAATTTTTATTTTATTCTACAACAATTACGCCAACAGGGCAGCTTTCAGCAGCTTCTTTAACCGCATCTTCATTTCCTGCAAGTTTGGAATTGTCAGCAACGGCAACGTCCTCAACTTTGAATACATCCGAGCAGAATGATTCACATGCGCCGCAAGCTATGCAACCGTCTTGAATAGTAACTTTCATGATTTAACTCCTTATATTTTTATATTTAATTATGATAACCATAAAATTAGAAATTGCAAGTTAATTTACATCAACATATATTTCTTCCAAATTATGAAACACTCCCCCCAACGATGTCGGAAAAATGTTTTTGAATTTATTTCTGACGGCAACAATATTTGTCGGACTGTAAAGATAAATGATAGGGTTATATTCGGCAACCACTCTTTGATAATTTTTATAAAGTTCCCTTCTTTTGTTAAAATCAATTTCAACCGAAGCTTGATCGAAGATTTGATTGAGAGCGGCTTCAAAAGGCAAGAGCTTGTCTGTAGACTTTATGTCGTTCTCGCTTCGCTGATTAAAAAGGTGCAATGCCCCGTCAGACCTCCACACGTTATACCCCGAATGCGGTTCCAGCGGGTTTCCCGTTAAAGAAATTATTATTGCTTCCCAATCCAAAGAATTGGTTAGCTTATTTACAAGAGAATTAAACTCAATCGGTTTAAAATTAACCGTAATACCAAGCGAAGATAAATCCTCTTTAATGCTTACTCCCGTTGCTTCTCTTTGGGTGTTTCCCGCATTGGTCAGAAGTTCGAATTCGACTTTGTTTCCGTTTTTATCATACAGTATTCCCTCTTTTTTATAAAATCCGGATTTCTCAAGAAGCTCCATGGAATGTTTTATATCCTGTCCGTGGCCTTTTGCGGTTTTTTCATCAAGGAAAATTGAAGATATGCTCTCTGCCGTATAAAGAGGTTCCCCCACCCCCGATAAAACATTTAAAACAAGATTTTCTCTGTCTATTGCCCAATCAATAGCTGAGCGGAAGTTTTTATCATTGAACCAAACCTGCTTAACAGGACTAAGGTAATATTTGCCGTTTTCTTTATTTTTTCTTGAATTTAAATTAAAGACAATAAAACTTGTGTTTGTAGTCGGCCCTAAGTTATAGAGTGTATAATCGGATTTTTTTTCATCCTCTCTGTATTTGGAAACCAAATTACCGGGGATTGTAGTTGTGTCCGTTTCTTTGGCTTCAAATTTTAAAATGTCGTTATTTAAATCCCCTACTATTAAAACAATATATTTATCAAGGTAAGGAAGCCTTTTATTGTTCTTATCAATTACATAGTAATTTGGGTTTCTTTCATATACAAGTCTTTGAGCCGGGATATATTCCTTTAAAATAAAGGCACCCGATACAACCGGATTTTTTAAATCAATATCGGTTGAATGAAAAGTCCTGAAATAGTCTTTACCCTTATCCGTTGCAAATTTATATACATGCTTTGGAACAACGGGAGAAGTAAGGTTTCTTAAAAAAGGAGCAAAAGGAACGGGAGTCTTAAATTTAACCGTGTACTTATCAACAATTTCAACGGTAGGGAGTTTTCCGTTTACCATCATTGAATCCCTTGTGCTTGTATCTCCGTATCCGCCAAAAATAATTGTATTATAAGTAAAATAAACATCATCAGAGGTTATTTCTTTACCGTCAGACCACATCACACCCTTTCTTAATTTAACAATGTAGGTCATTTTATCGGGAAGGATGCTATACTCTTTTGCAAGACGGCAAATTACTTCACCGTTATACGGGTCTGTAGAAAAAAGCCCGTCATACATAATCCCCGATAGCATAGAAGATGTAGCATCGTTAGAATTAAACGGGTTAAAAGTTTTTGGGCCTTCTCCTATGACTGATGTGATAAATTCGCCGCCGAATTTTCCAACCTCACCCCTTGAAACAAGAAAATCCACACCATCAATTGTCTTATTTTCCTGTTCAATGAAGTCATATTCAATAACATCCAGCGCTCTTAAATTAGACTGAACATAGGGTTCATTGTATCCTTTATCTTTTTTAACGCAAGAAAAAAGGAGTAAAGATAAAAAAAGAATTACTGAAACAATGTATACATATTTTTTCATAATTATTGATTTTACCATAATTATTTGATATAAAAAGTGTATAATAAGGTTAATTTTTTGTGAGTTCAGCTGATAAAAACCTAAATATGAAAATACTTGTGACAGGCGCAAGCGGTTTGCTCGGGCAAGAATTATGCCCTATGTTAGATGAAATTGGTGCACTGTATTGGGCAACAAACAGTAAAATATTTGACATAACCAATGTTAAAATGGTTAATGAAATTATGAACAAGGTGAAATTGGATTTCATTATTCACCTTGCCGCATTTACAAATGTTGATCAAGCCGAAGTAAATCAAAAAGAAGCGTTTGAAGTTAATCATATCGGAACAAAAAATATGGCAAAGATTGCAAAAAAACTTGATGTTCCGATTTTATATTTAAGCACTGCGAGTGTTTTTGACGGAGAAACATCCGTTCCCTACAAAACAAGCGATATTGCGCATCCCATCAACATTTACGGCCAATCCAAACTTATGGGTGAAGAAGAAATCAGAAAAATCACAAAAAAACACTATATAATAAGAACAAGCACACTGTACGGAAAAGGCGGAAACAACTACGTTGATGCTATGCTTACATATTCAATGTTTAACAGTAATATATCAGTCGTTGATGATCAGGTTTCATGCCCAACTTGGACAAGAGATTTAGCAAAAGAAATAATTAAATTTTTAACGGAAAAAAGAGAATTTGGAACATATCACATATCCTCAAGCGGGTATGTGAGCTGGCCCGAGTTAACAAAAAAAATATTTGATATTAAAAAGAGAAATGTGTTCATTACTCCTATCAAAAATTCAGATTTTCCAAGACCGGCAAAACGTCCGAGATTTAATGTTTTAGATAATAAAGGCATATTACCCTCTTGGGAAAAATCGCTTGAAGAATATCTTCTTGCAAAATAAAGTGCAAAAAATAAAAATTATGTGTTTTTTAAAAAAGTTGCCATACTTGCATTTATATTTTTAATAATATAAAATCAAATAAAACTACAAAGGGAGAAAATTAAATGAGAAAGATGCTTATAAAATTATTCGGCTTAGTTGCAATAATATGCTCAATGGCTATTACACCGGCTATTGCACTTGAAGAATTTCCTGATGTCGAACCCGATTACTGGTCATACGATGCAATTATGTACTTTAAAGACAAAAATGTTTTATCGGGATATCCTGACGGATACTACAGACCTGACGATTTGGTATCACGTGCCGAATTTGCAACAATTATAACAAAGGCTCTGGGGCTAAGAGATATTAACAAAATTACGTTTACAAAATATAACGATATAAATGAAAATCACTGGGCATATTATGATGTGATGCTTGGTTCATATTACAATTTAATCCATGGTACACCGAGCGGTTATTTTTATCCGAACAACAATATAACAAGATTAGAAATCATTATGGTAATAATGAAAGCGCTTTCTATTAAAGAAATTACGGAAGATGAAGCTATAAGACAACTTTCCGTATATAGAGATGCTAACGACGTACCTTATTGGGCAACTTTAACAACCGGTAAAGCTCAGCAATTGGGTTTAATAGTTCTTCTTCCGGGTAAAGAAGATTATATTCTTCCTAACCAATATGCAACCAGAGGCGAACTTGCAGTATGGTTATACGGAATGTTGCAAAGAGCCGCTATTCAGCCTTCGGAAAAATTACCCGAACAACCCAAAGGCCCGAGAAAAGTTGACGGATACGTTATTCCAAACGTAATTTTTGATGACCATTACGCTATAATTCCCGCAGGCACAACAATTCCTTTAGGTATTATGGACTGCTTATTTACAAAAACGGCAAAAGAAGAAACCCCGATTTTAACAAGGGCGCTTATGAACTTTGTAAGTGAAGACAGAACTCTCCTTATACCTGTAGGTAGTGAAATGGTTGGCGTTATAGATAAAGTCGGTGTCGGAAGAACAATGCTGAAAAACTCTCAAATGATATACAGAACAGAATCTCTGATTGATTCAAACACAAGACAACCGATTGCACCGTTTAAGGCCGTTGCAAAAATGACTCCTCAGGTAAGAGAATTTACCCACAATCCTATATTACAAAAAATAGGCTTTAAGGGATTTAAAGGTCACAATTTCTATACACATAAATCTCAACAGGCAGATTTTGTTCTCCTTGAAGAAGTTAAAATTGATTTAGATGACGACCTTCATATAGTTCAATAAGTTTTAAACTAAAACCAAAAAAACCGAAAATTAACTTTTTCGGTTTTTTTTATATAATAAAGCTATGGCAAAATTTAAAAGCAAATGGATATGTCAAAATTGCGGATACGAAAGCTTTTCTTATTTGGGAAAATGTCCCGATTGCGGAAGGTTTTCAACCTTTATTGAAGAAGTCGTACAAGAAAAAACAGAAGTTAAATCGAAAAATTCATCCCTGAATTTTGTTAATTTAGATTCCTTAAAATATACAAAAATAAAAGACGTTAAAACAGATGACAGTATAAGAATTAAAAGCGGAATGGAAGAATTAGACAGAGTTTTGGGGGGCGGCTTTGTCGAGGGCTCTCTTTGTCTTTTGGCGGGGGACCCCGGAATCGGAAAATCCACGCTGATTTTACAATCCGCAAATAACATTGCAAAACAGGGCAAAAAAATTCTTTATATCTGTGCAGAGGAATCAACTTCTCAGGTAAAATTAAGAGCAAAAAGGCTCAATGCCGACAATGAAAACATTTATGTCACCCAGCAAAACTGTCTTGAAGAAATAACAAAACAAATAGAGGAATTGAAACCCGATTTTCTTGTTGTAGATAGCATACAGTCGGTATTTAGCGCACAAATAGTAAGCTCAATCGGTTCAATAAGTCAAATTAGAGAATGCACAAACATCTTAATGAGAATTGCAAAGCAATACAATGTAACAACAATTATAATAGGCCATGTTACAAAAGAAGGAAATATAGCAGGCCCCAAAGTGCTTGAACATATGGTAGATTGCGTTCTTAATTTTGAAGGAGAAAAATATAAAACCACAAGAATTTTAAGGGGGATAAAAAACAGATTTGGGGCAGTTTTTGAGGTTGGTGTCTTTAATATGGAAGATTCGGGGCTTGTTGAAATTAAAAACCCCTCAGAATTATTCCTCTCCGACAGAGAAAATATAATGACATCAGGAAGCACTGTAATTGCAGCCCTCGAAGGTACAAGGTGCCTTCTTCTTGAGGTGCAAGCACTGACGGGAGTTTCACCATATCCCAATCCAAGACGTGTTGCAAGAGGGGTTGAATACGACAGATTGCTTCAAATTCTTGCCGTATTGGAAAAAAGAGTGGGTTTAAACCTTTCAAGAAGCGACGTTTATATAAACGTCATAGGGGGAATTGATATAATAGAGCCGGCTGCCGATTTATCAATAGCTCTTGCCGTCTTAACATCGGCAAAAGACTGTATAATAAACCACAAGACAATCTGTCTTGGAGAAATCGGTTTAAACGGCGAAATAAGGTCTGTCGATAATTTGGAAGCAAGATTAAAAGAGGCGCAAAAACTGGGTTTTGAGCGTGCAATAATTCCAAAAATCAACAACAAAACAGTTTTGGAAAGAATAAAGAAAATTGATATAAAGACATACGAAGTTTCAAAAATACCGGATGCGATTAAATTTATTGATTCTCATCCTTGTTAATCATTATGTTATCAAACATTGTCCTTGAATAATCGCCGGTTTGCTCAAATTGATAATCGGTATATTCAAGGTCTTGTTCATCAAATAAAAAGTTTATTTTTGTTTCATAGTCATCTGCATTAAATTTTCCACCCTTGCATAGTTTATTTATCATAAACAATTTTTCATGTTTTTTAACCGTTTCGTCTGTTTCAGGGTCATACAGTAGTTTAAATCGGGCTATTGCACCGCATTTAAAATCCGCAAAGTCAAGCCACGGGTCAATTACTATGTCTCTTTGCCCGCTTTTATTCATGTCCGTTAAAACAAAGGCATGGTCTGCCGAATCATAATTACTATATTCAATTTTGCCCGTTTTTTTATTTATGAATTGAATTTGAAGGGTTAAATGTACTCTTTTGGAGTTATTGTACCCGTTTGCAAGCAAAACAGCCATAGCGGCAAGCGAATTTTCATGGCAGTTGCCTATTTTTGTCTGTTTAGCCAATAAAAGCGGAACAATATAGGGGGTGTTTTTCTCTCTGTCGCTAAATTCAAACTCGAAAGTATCGGGATTTTTGGCTACATATCTTTCGCTATTGATAGTTTTTTTCATTTTATCACATATAGAATTTGCCTTTTTTGCAGAGTCCGATTTGGGTTTAACGGAATGATAAAAATCGTGAATATATGAGGGACTATAAAGCGGAAAAACTTCTTTTGTTTTTCTTAACACCTTGTCAGCGTCCCTTATTTCTTTCTTTCTTGAAGTAAAGCTTTTAGAATATGAATAATTGTTAATCGGAAAAATTTTCATGACAAAACTAAAAAGTGTATAAATATAAAAAATTGACAGTTTCGTTAAGTTCTATTAATAATTTGAAATATTGTGAAATTTTAAGCATAATATTTATAAAATGCTTTACTTAAAAGCAATTTTTAAATATAGTATTATCAAAGGAACCATAAAAAGAGGACCAAAAAAGTGGAAAAGTTTAGACTAGATAATTTTAGCAGAAAATCAAGCGAGTTTGACAGATATTCAAACCAGGCAAATATTAAAGTTATAGGTGTTGGCGGCGGTGGCGGAAATGCCGTTGACAGAATGATTGCCGCAGGTTTAAGCGGTGTTGAATTTTGGGCAATGAATACGGATGCTCAAGTTCTTGAAAGGTCATCAGCACCTAAAAAAATTCAGCTTGGCGCAAAACTTACTGCCGGTCTTGGCGCAGGGGGAGACCCTACGGTTGGCGAAAAAGCGGCTGAAGAATCCAGAGAAGATTTACTTGTTGCTATAGATGGTTCCGATATGGTGTTCGTTACGGCCGGTATGGGCGGAGGAACAGGAACGGGCGCTGCTCCTGTTGTTGCAAAAATTGCAAAAGAATTGGGAGCCCTTACAATCGGTGTTGTCACAAAACCGTTTGGTTTTGAAGGCAAAAAACGTATGAATCAAGCAATTGCAGGTTTGGAAAAACTCAAAGAAAGCGTTGATGCTCTTATAGTTATTCCTAACGATAAATTAATTGAAGTTGTTGAAAGAAGAACCACAATGAGAGATGCCTTCCTTGTGGTTGACGAAGTTCTGTTAAGAGGTGTACAAGGCATATCAGACATTATTGTAATCCCCGGTCTTATCAACGTTGACTTTGCAGACGTAAGAACTGTTATGCAGGCTTCAGGTTCCGCATTAATGGGCATAGGTAAGGCTTCAGGCGAAGGCAGAGCAATGGAAGCCGCAAAACTTGCAATTAATTCAAAACTTCTTGAAACTTCAATAAACGGTGCGACCGGCATCATTATGAATGTATCCGGCGGCCCCGATATGACTTTACATGAAGTTAACGAAGCCGCAAGTGTTATCCATGATGCCGTATCTGACAATGCGGAAGTTATCTTCGGTTCCGTTATTGACGATAGAATTCAGGGTGAAATTCAAATTACGGTTATTGCAACCGGCTTTAAACTTAAAGAAAATGAGCCCGCAAAAACACAGGAAAGAAAAATCAGTGCAGCAGACATATTCTCGGGCGGTTTATCCTTTGGCGATATGGGAGCAAAACAAAATCAGCCAAACCAATTCAATCAACCCATAAATAAACCGAATAACGATTCCGGGGCAGGGGGTCTGCTTGATATACCGGAATTTTTAAATCCGAAAAGATAAATTTAAAAAACTCCCTTATTGTTAAGGGAGTTTTTATTATAGTTTAATCATATAGCTAATCTGATATATAAACCTTTATCTTTTTTAAAACAAATTGCGCCTATATATTTAAACGTATTTTTTTAAAAGAAATACCTTGAAACAATAATAGCAGCAACAATGCCGACTATATCAGCCAAAAGCCCCACAATAAGAGCATACCTTATTTTTTTAACCCCGATAGCACCAAAATAAACGGCTAAAACATAAAAAGTGGTTTCAGAGCTTCCGACAATAACGGAAGATAATTTTGTTGCATAGGAATCAACACCTGTTGTGTTTATAACATCCGATAAAAGCCCCAATGTAGCAGAGCCTGAAAGAGAACGTGTTATCATAACAGGAAGGGATTCAACAGGAATTTTAAGATAATGAAGAACAATTGACAGATGAGAGGATATTAAATCTATCCCGCCTGATGCTCTGAACATGGAAACAGAAACTATAATTGCAACAAGGTAAGGTAAAATTTTAATTGATACAAAAAGCCCTTCTTTTGCGCCATCAATAAAACTATCGTATGCGGGAACTTTTTTATATGCGGCATAAATTAAAATAACGGCCACAATCAAAGGGAGAAGCATAACAGATATTGCGCTTAAAATTTCTTTCATAATTCAAGCCTATCCTTTATATATCCTGCTAAATAGCATAGATAAAACTATGGCGGAAACAAAAGCAATCGAAGTTACAATTAAAGTCGGTATTATAATTTCAGTCGGGTTTTTTGAATTAAATGAAACAAGAAGCGCTATAACGGTAGCGGGGACTATCTGAAATCCTGCCGTATTCATGGCAAGCAGCATACACATTGAATCAGACGCAATATCTTTATTTTCAGCTTCTTTATGTAAATCCTTCATAGCCTTAATTCCAAACGGTGTAGCCGCATTTTGAAGCCCAAGAGCATTAGCCGAAATATTCAAGGCAATATTTGAAAATGCGGGAGAGCCCTTTTTTATATCTTTAAAAATTAAAGATAGGATAGGGGAGATAATTTTTGAGAAAATATTAATTAAACCTGATTTTTGAGCAATCTTAACAATCCCAAGCCAAAAGGCCATAATACCAATCAGAGAAATTGAAACCTCTACGGCTTTTTTTGATGAATACAACATAGCATTAACTACATCATCCAATTTGCCCGTAATTAAGCCGATTACAAATGAAGAAAGTATTAAAAATAAAAAAACTATATTCATCTTACTAAAACTAAATACCGGATATTTGATTTTACTTCAAAAATCATTAAATATATTTAATAAGGGTAAAAATAGGTCGTTTGAATGAATTAAATCATTTGATATTAGCCTATACTGTTTTTATCGGGGAAAGTCATCACGTTTTTTGGTTATAAGGATATAAATTGTTTAACTATAATGTAATAAATCCTGTTAATATTCACTACAGAAAATACCCTCAAAATGAAGGTATCAAAAAGAGTGAAAATGAAAACGAAGAAAAGAAAAAACCAAACCTTACCCCTGATGAAAACGACTCAAATAAAAGATTTCCGAACGGAAACAAGGTTGCAATAGATTATACTAAAAACCAAATAAATATAGCACAGGTCATACAAGATTTTAAAAGCACAATAGCTGCAATAAATTCCCCCAAAGATGTAAAGGAAGAAGTAGAGCTTTACCTTGATATGGTAACAAAAGAAACAAAAAAGGAAGCTCCCTCAAAAGAAATTGTATTATCCAACCTGAAAAATGCGGCAAGAATAACCGATAAATATATCCAAGACAGTCTTAAAAAACCTTCAAAGGTTGTTCAAGACTGGGTTGATGCGCTTTTTTTACAAAAAATTAATTTAAAAGCGGATGAAAATGAAATTAATGAAGAATTCAGAGTAAAAATTCCCGAAAAAAAAGAAACAAAACCCCATACAGGAGGCCTTACCCCCCTAAAAGAAGATAAATTTGAATATGATAGTAAAGAGCAATATACAAATGATGTCAACTTAAGTTATGAAAATGCAGGCAACAATTTTGTAACCGTAAACCCCGCACAAGAAGAAATTAAAGAAGCTAAAAAAGATGATACTATAGAAACCACACCCCAAATAACAAAACCCGAAAATGAATTATACCTTATAAAAACCGAAAATGAAGAAAGAGCAAAAGACCTTTTATTAATGGCAAAAAAAGCCTTTGAAGAAGGGTCTGATATGTATTCAACCCTAAAACTTTATGATGAAGCAATAGAATCAATGGAAGGAAGCGAAAATAAAAATCTGAAATCGGCAATTTATTTTGAAAGAGGAAAAATTTTTGATTCTTATGATTATGCGGAACTTGCCCTGATTGATTACCATAAGGCAACAAAAAGCAGTGATAACAATCTCAAAGCTCAGGCTCATATTAAAATGGGAAACATTTATGACGATTACGTTCAATTTGACCCTGCCATGGACCAGTATACAAGAGCAATAGAGAGCCTTGAAGAAGTAAATAACCTTCAGGGCAAAACAAGGGCGCTAAGATATATAGCATCAATGTTTGCCGGCATATACGACAAAGAAAATACCGAAGCATTTTCAAACCTTGCAATAGAATCGGCAAAAGAAAGCAAAAATCCAAAAACAATTTCAAACACCTATCTTGATGTTGCAAAAAATTACGCATACATAGGCGAAGATTCAAAAGCACTCAATATTTGCGCAACCTTTGCAAAAGACGAAGCCACAAAAGATAGCTACAGTGAGCTTGCTAAAAATTATATGGAAGCCTCTATGTTAATGGACAAAAAAGGTAACAAGAAAAAAGCATACGCACTTATGGTAAAATCCAAAGAATACAACAGACTTGCAAAATTGAAAGAAAAAGACGAATTTTAGATAACGTCTTTAATCGCTTCTTCATCTTCTACATCAAATATCTGAACTTCGCCTTGTTTAACGGGAAGCACAAGTCTTATTTTGTTTGAGTTGGTTTTTTTATCAATGTGCATAATTTTTATGTAATCTTCTTTGTTAAATTCCATATTGGCTGAATTTTTAAGCTTGTATTTATCAATAAGCATAATTGCAGATTTATAGTAATTTTCATCAATTATACCAAGGTTTAATGAAAGCTTAAATGCACTCACAATCCCCATCGCTACGGCTTCACCGTGGGTAAATTTTTTATAATTTGTAATTGTTTCAATTGCATGTGCAAATGTGTGCCCGAAATTTAAAACGGCTCTTAGTCCTTTTTCTTTCTCGTCCGATAAAACAACATCACTTTTTAATCCGAGCGATTTATAAACTATATCTTGATAGTTTATTTCGTCAGAATTTAAAAGATAATCGTATAAATAGTATTCCTTATTTTTACTTGAACTCTTTTCAATAAAAGCATACTTTATAACTTCCCCAAGTCCTGAATATATTTCTTTTTTTGGAAGGGTTTTTAATAAATCGGTATCAACTAAAACCGCCTTAGGCTGATAAAAAGCACCGACAAGATTTTTACCGTAAGCCGTATTAAAGCCCGTTTTGCCCCCGACGGAAGAATCAACCTGAGATAATAAAGTTGTAGGTATTTGAATAAAATCTACACCCCTTAAAACGCTTGATGCGGCAAATCCGCCCAAATCTCCCGTAACGCCCCCGCCAAAAACAACTATAGTGTCATTTCTGCGGATTTTTTGCCGCAGGAGTTCTTCTGTTATATATTGAAAAGTTTCAAAATTTTTATGTTCTTCCCCGTCTTTTATAATAACCCTGTTTTCAAAACGGTTGATAAAATCGGGATAAAAATTTATAAGGTTATCGTTTGTTATAAGAAAAGTTCTGGTCTTGGGCAAAAATTTATCCGTATCGGATAATAAGCCTGAAGAAATATTTATATCGTATTTAAAAGAATTTGTATTAAGTGTGATTGTTTTCATATATTTTAATTATCTCATCCGTTATTTTTTTAATAGAATTATTCCCGTCAATTATATAATCAGCCTTAAAATATTGATTGCACCTTTTATTATATAATACTTCAAGCTCAAATTTTTGGTCTTTTTTATTTAAAAGGGGGCGTTCATTATTATCTTTAACTCTTTCATACAGATTATCCAAAGACACATTAAGAAAAAAAACAAGTCCGATTTTTTTTAAAAGTTCAATATTTTCATCTCTCAAGACAATTCCGCCGCCTGTAGAGAGTATAAAACAATTTTTATTCAATAATGATTTAATAAATGCGGTTTCTAAATCTCTAAAATAATTTTCCCCTTGTTTATTAAATATATCGGATATTTTGAACCCCTCGTTTTTTTCAATACAAAAATCGGAATCAATACAATCTAAGCCCGTTTTTTTTGAGAGTAAATTTGCAACAGACGATTTTCCCGAGCCCGGCATTCCGATAAGAATGATGTTATCTTGCTTCATAATTCCTCAAGGTTTCAAGGTAGCTATCCCCCCCGAATTTATCAAAGAAAGCATTTAATATTGAAATTGCAGCCATATTAAGCGCAACAACACCGCAGGCTTCAATTGCTGAAGTATCGGCCCTTTCAAAGTGGGCACTTGTATTTTCTTTTGTTTTTATATCAATTGAATTTAGTGCCTTTTTCATGGTTGGAATAGGCTTCATTGAGCAAGTTATAATAATATCTTCCCCGTTTGTCATTCCGCCTTCAATTCCGCCCGAGTTATTTGTTTTTCTTGTTATTTTTCCGTTTTCATAAAATATTTCATCATGAACGCTATCGCCAAAAAATTCCGAATACTTGGCACCAAGTCCGATTTCAACGGATTTTACCGCAGGAATACTCATCATGGCTTGGGCTAAAATCCCGTCAAGCCTTTTATCCCACTGAACAAAACTTCCAAGCCCAACGGGCAAATTCTTATACACAACCCGGATTTTTCCCCCGACGGAAACACCGAGTTTTCTTGCTTCATCTATAACGGAATTGAATTTGTCGGGGTTTATTTCATCCTTAACGGAGAGAACTTTTGAATACCCTTTGATATTAAATTTAGATAGTATATTTTGGCAAATTGCGCCCACGGCAACTCTTGTTGCCGTTTCTCTTGCAGATGACCTTTCAAGTATATCTCTTATATCACAAGCCCCGAATTTGATTGCGCCGGATAAATCCGCATGGGAAGGACGAGCCTTTGTAATTCTTTTTTCTTCTATTTTGGATAATATTTCATTTTTTGTGTTTTCATCCATTGAATTAAAATCAAAAGATTGAACACTCATGGGGATTTTCCAATTTTCAAAGTCTTTATTTTGAATTTCGATACAAATGGGAGAACCCGTAGTTTTATTAAATCTGACACCCGATTTAACCGTTATTTTATCGGTTTCGATTTTCATTCTTCCGCCCCTGCCGTAACCTTTTTGGCGGTTTGAAAGTTCGTTGTTTATAAAATCAAAATCAAGCTCATAGCCATATCCTATACCATCTATTATGGCATTTAAAGATTGACCGTGAGATTCGCCAGAAGTTAAAAATCGAATTGTCAAAATGAATTACTCCCAAAAATTAAATATAAGTCCAAGGCAGGTGCTCTTGAGCAATAATAACTTCAACGCCCGCCTTTGCGATTAACCCCTGCAAAAGAGGTAAAACGGGAATTTCCGAATCAAAATGTCCGATATCGGCAGCAGCAAAATTTCTTACTTCAAGTGCGGCATGAAATTTTATGTCACCCGTTAAATAAAGGTCAATATCGTAATCTCTTAATTTTTTAATAAAAGAACCGCCGGCACCTGCCGAAATTGCAATATTTTTAACCGTTGTAACACCGGAAGGGTTAACAAGTTTAATCCTTTCAACCCCAAGAGCAATTTTAACATTGTCAAGGAAATCTTCAATCCCGATTTCGTCTTTAAGATGGGATATTTTAATGTAATCATCAACGGTAATTAAATTTTTTAGCCCGAGAACACCTGCAAGTGCATCCGTGGTTGAGCCGTATGTTTTATCAAGGTTCGTGTGTGCACTGTAAACCGATATGTTGTGTTTAATTGCCTCAATTATAACGGAATCGTTAATTGCCGATAATCTGTCAAATATAAGAGGGTGGTGAGTTATAATCAAATCACAATCGTTTGTAATAGCCTGTTCCAAACTTTCTTTTGTGAGAGAAAGAGCAACAAGAACTTTATTTGTGTAGTCATGACATAAATTTATCTGCCATCCTGAATTATCCCATGGCTCACATAAATCAAGGGAAGCATACTTTTCTATTTTTGATATAATGTCGTCGGTCTTTATCATAACACAATCTCCAAAATTGATTTTGCAATTTGTTCTTTACTTGCCATATCTATTTTTTGTGTATTTTCATTTTTATCAATTACCCAAACTTCGTTATTGTCACTATTCAGGGCAGTTTTAGCCTCATTTGCAACAATAAAGTCAAGGTTTTTTTCTTTTAGTTTTTGTTTTGCAATCTCTATGGTGTTTTCGGTTGTTAAAGAAAAACCTATCACTTTTTGATTTGATGTTTTTTGTTGAGCTATACATTTAAGTATATCAGGATTTAGGCTAAGTTCAATCGAATATGAATCATTTTTAATATCATTTTTTCTTATTTTGGAATTTTGATAGTTTTTAACTTTAAAATCGCTAACTGCAGCCGCCATTATAAGATAATGCGCATCTTTGAATTCTTGTTTTAAAATGTTGAGCATATCATCGGCACTTTCGGCTTTAAGCGTTTTATAGGGCTTTGTAAGGTCATTTGTTGAAATTAAAACAACGTCATACCCCAAACTATAGGCGCAATCTGCTATTTTATTTCCCATCCTGCCTGATGATGCGTTTGTAATAAATCTGACAGGATCAATATATTCTCTTGTTCCGCCTGATGTTACAACGATTTTTTTATTTATTTTGGATTGAATTTTTGTAGCTTCATATATAAAAGAAGGCTCTGCCATTTTGCCAACCCCGTATGTCCCGCAGGCAAGCTCTCCTGTTGTCGGTTCAATAACATTTATTTTGTACTGTTTTAATTTTAGAATATTTTCTTTTATTATGGGGTTATTCCACATACCATCATTCATGGCAGGTGCAACGTAGATGGGTTTATTTTTCCCTAAATAAGCGCATGCAACCGAAGTAAGCAAGTTATCAGCAATCCCTGATGCTATTTTTGATATAGTGTTGGCGCTTATGGGGGCAATGACAAAAATATCCGCCCAATCTGCAAGGGAAATATGCTCCGTATTTTGTCTTTTTTCAAATAAATCAACGGAAACACTGTTACAAGAAAGGGTTTCAAGCGTCTTTTCACCTATAAATAAAAGAGTGTCTTTGGTACACACAACCTTAACATCATCCCCGCCTTTTTTATAAAGACGTATTAATTCTGCCGCCTTGTATGATGCAATTGAAGATGTTATACCTATTAATACGTTTCTTTTCATAGGTCTATTTTACCTCAAAATCATAAACCGCCTTGAATTTTTTTAAGGCTTCACTTAGCTCATCATTTACAATTACATACTTATAATTAGAAGATTCTGATAGTTCTCTTTCAACCTCATCAAGCCTTTTTTGGATGGCTTTTTCATCTTCCGTATGCCTTCCTCTGAGTCTTGATTCCAATTCAAAAACACTGGGCGGGGAAATAAAAATAGTTATTGCATCTTTATATTTTTCCATAACTTTTTTTGCGCCCTTTGTTTCTATTTCAAGGATTACATTTATCCCGTTATTTAATTTATCTGATACTATTTTATTATTCGTGCCGTAAAAATTACCGGAATATTCCGTCCACTCCAAAAATTCATCTTTCTCTATAGCACGCCTGAATTCATCCTTTGATACAAACAAATAGTTAACCCCGTCTTTTTCATTAGGCCTCGGGGCTCTTGTTGTCATAGAAACAGAATAATAAAGGTTTTTATTATCCTGTTTAAAAAAGTTTGCAAGAATAGTTCCTTTGCCGACACCTGATGGGCCCGTCACTACAAAAAGTTTGCCTTGCTTTATATTCTTCTCTTCCATATTGAAAAGATTATAGCATAGTTTATTTAAAAATTAATACTTCGCAAGCGTTAAAACTTTAACGTCTTTTGGGAGCTTTTCTCTGCCGTTTAAGTCTTTTAATTCAATTACAAAAGCAACTCCTGCAAGTACTCCCGCCTTTTGAACAAGCTTACATGCAGCCTGTGCGGTTCCGCCGGTTGCAAGTAAATCATCTATAACAAGAACTCTTTTTCCTTTTTCTATTGCATCTTTATGTATTTCAATTCTATCGGTACCGTATTCAAGCTCATATTCAACGCTATATGTTTCGCAAGGAAGTTTGTTTGGTTTTCTTATTGGCACAAAACCAACTCCAAGAGAATATGCAACGGGCATACCAAATATAAAGCCTCTTGATTCTATTCCCGCAACATAATCAATATTTTCATCCTTGAATTCATCAACTATTGCATCAATCATTTTTTTCATAACCGTGGGGTTTTTGATTGCGGTTGTAATATCTCTGAATAAAATTCCTTTTTTGGGAAAATCGGGAACATCCCTTATAGCGTCCTTAATAAAATCCATTTAAAAACTTCCTTAAATATATTCCACAAAACAAAAATATTTTATCAAAAAAACTTTTATAGTAAAATTCCTTATATGGAAGAAAACAAAGAAGAACTAAAACAACTCATATCAGAAACCACACCCCGTTTTAATTCATACGGGAGGTGCCTTTGACCCTGACAGCTTAAGGGAAACTTTGGCTGAAATTGAGAAAAAGTCAAAGGATGAAAATATATGGAATGACCCCAAGCTTGCATCTGAAATATTAAAAGAGCAAAAAGATTTAAAGATAAAATTAGACAACTTTATTAAAAATAAAGAAGTTCTTGATGACTGTAAAATCGCCCTTGAATTAAACGACAATGACTTAATTTCAGAGAGTATAACAAATTTAAAAAATCTTATAAAGTTTTTAGATAAGTTCGATTTAGAAAAAATGCTCTCGGATGAATATGATATAAATGATGCCATCCTAACCGTAAATGCGGGAGCCGGAGGAACGGATGCACAGGACTGGGCAAATATGCTCCTTAGAATGTATTTAAGGTATTCAGACATTAAAGGGTATAAAACCGAGCTTTTAGACAAATCCGACGGAGAAGAAGCAGGAATAAAATCTGCAACAATAAAGGTGGAAGGGAAATACGCTTACGGGTATTTAAAAGCGGAAAAAGGAGTCCACAGGCTTGTGAGAATTTCGCCTTTCAATGCGAACGGAAAAAGGCAGACCAGCTTTGCAAGCATTGAAGTGACACCTGTTATTGAAGATTTTGAAAATAAAATAATAATCCCGCCCGATGAAATTGAAGTGGAAACAATGCGCTCCGGCGGGGCGGGCGGTCAGAATGTAAATAAGGTAGAAACCGCAGTAAGAATTTATCATAAGCCGACAGGTATTGTCGTTAAATGTCAACAGGAAAGATCGCAGCTTCAAAACAAAGAAACTGCAATGCAAATGCTTGCAAGCAAACTTCTTTTGATTAAAAAAACCGAACATGAAAAAAAATTATCAGACTTAAAAGGCGAAAATGTTGATATAAATTTTGGCTCACAAATAAGGAGCTACGTTTTTCACCCGTACAAAATGGTTAAAGACCACAGAACAAATTTTGAAATCGGGAATGTGGATTCTGTTATGGACGGGAACATTGAAGGGTTTATTGAAGAATATTTAAAAGGGAATAAAAATGATTAAAGCGCAAAGAGGAACAAAAGATATACTGCCAAATGAAATTATGACTTGGCAAGAAGTTGAAAATAAAGCAAGAGAACTTTTTCAAGGCGCAAACTATAAAGAAATCAGAACACCGATTTTTGAAGGAACGGAACTTTTTAAAAGGGGAGTCGGGGATTCAACCGATATCGTTAATAAAGAGATGTATACTTTTTGTGTCGGAAACAACGAAAATTCAATAACCCTAAGGCCGGAGAATACGGCAGGGGTTGTAAGAAGTTATATAGAACATGGAATGGAGAGGCTTTCTCCCCCCGTAAAGCTATGGTATTTCGGGCCAATGTTCCGATATGAAAGACCGCAAGCGGGAAGGCAAAGGCAATTTCACCAAATAGGGCTTGAACTGTTCGGTATAAAAGAAGGAACGGCAGATGCGGAAGTTATTATTATGGCATCTGAATTTTTGAAAAGAAACGGAATAAAAGATTTATATGTAAGCTTAAATTCGCTAGGATGCCCGAATTGCAGGAATAAATACAAAGAAGAAATCAAAAAGGCGCTTATGCCATATTTAGACAATCTTTGTGATGATTGTAAAGTAAGATATGAAAAAAATCCATTGAGGATGCTTGATTGTAAGGATGAAAACTGTAAAAAAATCTTTGAAAAAGAAGAAATAAAAAATGTCATTTTAAAAGATTTTATATGTGATGAATGCAGGGAACATTTTGAAAAAGTAAAAGAGTATCTTGAAATATCAAACATAGAATATAAAATTGATAAAATGCTTGTTAGAGGGCTTGATTACTATACAAGAACGGTTTTTGAAATTAAAAGCGATTCGCTGGGTTCGCAAAACGCAATACTTGGCGGAGGAAGATATGACGGACTTGTTGAAATGCTCGGAGGAAAACCGACACCGGCGGTCGGATTTGCGCTCGGTGTTGAAAGGTTAATAAGTTTAATAAATAAAAAGGAAGAATTGAAGCTTGATTATTTTGTTGTATCTACCGATACAAAAGAAGGAATTAAGGCAGTTAACCTTTTAAGAAACAAGGGATATAGTGCGGATTTTGATTTTCAGGCAAGAAAATTTGCAAAACAGATTGAAAAGGCGGGAAGGGTTGCAAAATTTGCGCTTATTATAGGAGAGGACGAGATAAAAGAAGGATACTTTACCGTTAAAAACTTAGAAACGGGCGAACAAAAAAGAATAACGGAAATTAAATAGCAATAATTAAAAAGGGGTAAGCCCCCTTGCATACAATTAAAATAGGGGGAATTACCCCCCTTAAACACTTTTTTTAAATAAAATTTTAAATTGAATTTTAAATAAAGAATTTTATCTTTTGACGCAGCGAACGTCGTACGAGCCCGAGCGTGCGTACCTGTCGCGGTACCCATTGTTCATGTTCTGCTTCCATGCAAGTCCGCTTGCTCCTGAAGAAATGACTGAGCCCGACCAGTAGACACGGGAACCAAGCATGCCAAGCAGTTTAGCATTAATGAACATTGAACCTAATTCATCAATGTCAGGAAGTCTTGCATCATCAGATTGTTGAGCACAAAA
>CANRHZ010000005.1 GCA_947630535.1 Candidatus Gastranaerophilales bacterium
TGGCGGGACTTGAACCCGCAAGGATTTCTCCACACGCCCCTCAAACGTGCGCGTATACCGATTCCGCCACATCGACAAATATTCGTTTAATATTCAGTTTTCAAAGTATCATTGCTTTGTCTTTTGTGGCGGAGCAATCGCTTCGCTTTTGCCCTCTCCTCAAACGATTATCAATCGTTTTCGTCGGCAGAGTGCCACATCGACAAATATTCGTTTAATTATTCAGTTTTCAAAGTATCATTGCTTTGTCTTTTGTGGCGGAGCAATCGCTTCGCTTTTGCCCTCTCCTCAAACGATTATCAATCGTTTTCGTCGGCAGAGTGCCACATCGACAAATATTCGTTTAATTATTCAGTTTTCAAAGTATCAAATTATTTAAAACAGTATATGATAAACACTATCCTTTATACTTTTTAAATATCAATGATGCGTTATGCCCCCCGAACCCGAAAGAGTTTGTAAGTGCGCATTCAACATTTGCTTTTATGGCCTTATGAGGCACATAATTAAGGTTTGCAACGTGCTCATCCTGATGGTCAAGATTGATGGTCGGAGGAATAATCCCTTCGTTTATAACCTTAAGGCAAACTATTGTTTCAGCGGCACCCGTAGCACCAAGCATGTGCCCGTGCATAGATTTGGTTGAAGAAACCTTAAGGTCTTTGTTGGTGGAAAGGTCGCCAAACACTTGAGCTATTGCCTTAGATTCAGCAGCGTCGCCGAGACCTGTTGATGTGCCATGAGAATTAATATAATTAATGTCGGATGGCTTCAAGCCGGCATCCTTAACGGCAAATTCCATTGCCTTTGCAGCGCCTGCACCCGTAGGATCCGGAGCAACGATATCGTATGCATCACCCGTTTGGCCGTAGCCCACAATCTCTGCATATATTTTTGCACCACGTTTTAGAGCATGCTCCAGTTCTTCCACTATAACAATTGCTGCCCCTTCGGACATAACAAAACCGTCTCTGTCGACATCATAAGGTCTTGAAGCCTTTTGGGGTTCGTCATTTCTCTTGGAAAGTGTTCTTGCGGAAGTAAATGCGCCTATACCAAGCCTTGTAATAACTGCTTCTGCACCGCCTGCAATAATAACGTCAGCTTCGCCATACTGTATGGTTCTGTATGAATCGCCTATGCAGTGTGCTGAAGTGGCGCAAGCGGTAACTATTGCTTTATTCACTCCTTTTGCACCGTATTTCATTGAAATTCTTCCTGCTCCCATATCTGCAATAATCATAGGAACAGTGAAGGGAGAGCATTTTGAAGGCCCTCTTTCAATAATTGTAAGGTGTTGTTTTTCAAAAGTGCCGAAACCGCCTGCCGCAGAACCAACAATAACTCCAAACCTGTATGGGTCAAGTTTTTCAACTTCAAGAGCCGAATCCTTCATTGCTTCGTCTGCAGCCATCATTGCAAATTGGGTGTATCTGTCCATTCTTCTGGCTTCTTTAGGGTCAAGAGTGGAGAATTCATCAAAATTCTTTATTTCTCCTGCCACATGAACGGTGTGTCCTTCGGGTGAGATATTTTCAATGTTTGTAATTCCCGATTTGCCTTCTATAAGGCTATTCCAGAATTTATCAACACCCATGCCATAAGGAGAGATAATCCCGATGCCGGTGATAACTGCTCTTTTGTTGTCTTTACTCATTTATGGTTTCCTTAAATTCGGTTTTAATTACAAGTGCAAAAACAGTGCAGTAAGTAATAAGTACAGTCTGCAAGAATTTATATTAAAACCGGAGTGATTTTATAAAACTTATGAAAGATGTGCGTCAATGTATGATACAGCGTCTTGAACCGTAGCGATTTTTTCAGCTTCTTCATCAGGAATTTCGCATCCGAATTCTTCTTCAAAAGCCATAACCAATTCAACGGTATCTAAAGAATCAGCACCAAGGTCATTTGTGAAACTTGCTTCAGGTGTAACTAAAGATTCTTCTACGCTTAACTGATCTACAACAACTTTTTTTACTCTTTCTAATGTGCTCATTTTTACCTCATTAAATAATAAATAATACTAACAATTCGATTATATAAAGCACATAAATATTTTGCAAATGTTAAGTTGTTAATTTAACAAATATTTACTTTAATTTATTTGTTCTTTGCTTCTTAATTGTGCGTTTTTGGGGTTTAAGTCCATAAAAAAGAGGGCCTGTTATTGACCCTCTTTTTATATTTGTCTTAAATTTATAGGCTTTCTTGAATTGATAAAGGTTGGTTTAATTTGATGTAAACTTCTTCGCCTTTATGCGCTTTGTAGTTAACACCTTTTGTTAACAGACCGCAAACAAAACCGCCAACCGTACCAACAGGAATACCTATTGCATAAGCAGTGCCTACTTCATCCGTGGGGAAACCAACCCCGGAAGCTACACCGGTACCAACGGCAGCGCCACCCAAAGTGTATCCTAAGAGTTTACCTGCGGATTTATCTTTTAGATAGCCTTCAAGTTTGTTGTAAACGGTTGCGTCCATATCTGAAGTTGTTCCGTTAGGCAATTCAAGTTTGTTAAAGTTAAATTTAACTGCTGCGGCTTTGTTCATTTTTCTTGGTTTAACAAAGTTTTCGATTGTTGCATAGAATTTTGAACCTTTAGGAGCAACAAGTGTTCCTTCATCGGTTATAATGTCTTTATTATTTGTAAATACAACCGTATCGCCAATTTCTGCTTTTTTAGATTTAAAAGTTTCATCAAACGATACTTTTAAGATATTACCTTCAGCAACAATTTTTCTAAGGTTAGTAATTGTTACAATGTTTGAATCAGCCTTAGAATTTATTGATAAGTGTTCAACCGATAAAGTTTTTTCGGTGTTGTCCGCTTTGTATTCTTCTTTGACATTAGAAATTGCTTTTTTCAATTTTGCAAGTAACACTGCGGTTTCAGCCCTTGTAATGTTTCTTGTAGGCTCAAATGCATTAACTTCAGGATGGTTTACATATAAATTATATTTAACCGTTTTTGCGTATGAGGGTTTTGCCCAGTCAGGGATTAAATCTGCATCTGCAAATTGATTCAAAACCGACATATCATATTCGGCATCTTTTGTAATATGGCTCATTGTTGATGTAACTTCGGCCCTTATCATATCTTGTTCGGGCTTGAATGTGCCATCAGGGTATCCGTATACAAGACCGATTTGTTCCGATCTCATGATATCGTCTTTGTACCTTGTTTCGTTGTTTACATCGCTGAAAGGATTGTCTATATAAACATCCAGCTTTCCTTGACCCAAAACTTTAACAAGCATTGAAGTAAAATCCGCTCTTTTTACGGAAGCTTCGGGGGCGAAATTGCCTTCGGCATCAAGGGTCATAACCCCATCTTTTACCATTTCCGTAATTTCGGGGCTTGCCCAATAATCGGCTTTTACGTCAGATATTTCATCCGCATAAGCTTTGGGTGCAATAACCATCATTAATGTAAGCATTGCGCCTAAAAATAAATTCATAAACTTTTTCATAAATCTATCCTTTTTTCCTACCTGATTTCTATCATTAAACATTTGATATATTACAATAAAACATGCCACTTTGACAAGTGCTTTATTCGTCTATGTTAATTCGTTTCAGTTTAGATGATGCAATTAATGATATAAGCTCTTTTTTGATTATTTCATTTAATTTTGTAAGGTCTAATTTTGAAGATAAATTAATTGCTTTTTCAAACATTTTTTTTGCCGCCACGGCGCATTCGGCTTTTTTGTCCTCATTTATCGTATCTATTGATTCTCTCATAATAATTGCACGCATTCTGACAACAAGAACCATAAAGTAATTCAGTTCATTCTGGTTAACATCCTGACTTGCAAGTTCAACATACATTTTTGCGCTTTCCAAATCATTTTTTATTATGTAACATTTAGCAAGCAGAAGTTGGAACAATACTTTGAACCAGATAGTGTTAATTTTCGGGTTTTTAGCAATTTGAATTGATTTTTCGCAAATTTCAATTGCTTTTGGGGCGCCTGAAATTTTTAGGGTTGCCCTTGCGCTTATATACCAAGCAATTAAAGCTCCGAGTGCCACTTTTTCGTTTGAAAAATAGTTCATTTGCTCTTTGCATATTTCAAGCGCTTTTAGTGGATCGTTTTCTTCTATAATTACGTATGCAAGAAGGGTTTTCAATATGTTTTTAACCAGAAAATCGCCTATATTGTTTGCATAGGTTACGGCCTCAAACAAGTCCTCTTTAATGTTTTCATTATCCATCCTCAGAATTTTATTAAAGAGGGTGATCATATTCCATTTTGAAATTAAAAAGCTATCTTCGCCTGTGTTTGTAAATTCTTTTATAAGGTTGTGCAAAATCTCGTCAGACTGGTTTAATATGCCCTTCATTGTATAGCAAAGGGCGCATGCCAACTGCAATTTCATTGAGATATGTTTATTGATTTTTTTTGAGTCTTTATATATTTCTTTTTCAACGACTTCAACAAGCTCAAAAGCAACGGGGTTTCCCTGATATGCGTATGCTTCAACCAAAATAATGTTGGAATCTATCCATGAGGTATAAAGATCATCTTTTGATATATAAGGAACCTTTTTTTTGTTTCTTATTGCATCCGATAGTACAGGATTTATTTCATTGTTTACCGTATTTATAATTTCTTCGTAGTTGCCTGTATTCAAAAGTGCATTTAATTTCCTCGTTTTGATTAAGGCTCTTTGAAGCTCAAATTTTGCGCCTTTAAACAGAGAAAGTAAATTATCCACGGTTTCAATTACTGCGGTATACTTTTGAGATAATTTGCAACTTTCAACCAAATATCCCGATAGTTCAATAACTTTTGGAATGTTATCCTCATTTTTAGCTTCTATGACTGAATTTGAAAGGTATTCAACAGCCTGTGGCGGATTTTTTTTGTATGTCAGTTTCCCAAGCCGCTCATAAATATTGTTTTTAATATATTCTTTATTATCAATATCCAAATCTTCAAGATTGATAAGGCTTTGTTTTTGGCTCATTATGTAAAGTGCGCAATCTCCAATGGCGGAAGCAATTTTAAGATTGTTTGTCCAAAGTTTAAAGGCATACTCTTTGTTCTTAATTGCCTGCGCCAAAAGTGCACAAATTGCGGGAGATGATACTTTTCTTTTTTGAAGAACCTGAAGTGTGGCTTCAATGTAAGGTTTTAATTCGGGGTTATTTTTTGCGCAAATATATATGTTTGTCCAAAGCAGACTATTTTTAAACAGATAGTTTTCATCGTCAATTTTTGTTATGTACCCGCCCTGAATTAAACCTGTAAAAATTGTTTCAAGTTCTTCATCATCCGTATCAATTACATCTTGAATAACGGACTTTGTAAATTTTCCTCCCAAAAATGAAGCTAAATTTAAAATTACAAATGCACTTTTGGATTCTTTATAAAGGAATGAAAGCCTGCTTGCTACAATATCCGCCATGGTTTTTGGGACAAAGTATTCTTCTTCTTTTGGGTCATATACAAATTTGTCGTTTTCAAATTTTATTCTGCTTGTTTCGGTTAAATGGTATAAAACCTGCCCTGTGTATGCTAAATCGCCTTTTGAATTCATTATTATTTGATCGGAAATTTTTCTCGGAAGAATTGAAACGTCACCTAAGTATTTTTTTATAAATACCCTGACAGAGCCAATTTCACGCTTTTTTAAAGATATATCAAGACAATTTTCGGCAGGCAGAACTTCTTGAGGTATGTACATATTAAGCGAATTTTGGTTTCTGTAGCATATTAAAAACCTTGAACCGTCACTAAAGAAGTTGTTTTCAATCAAGTATTTTAAAAATTCAAAAGACATCTCATCAATTAAATCAAAGTCATCCACCGCAATCAAAAGCTTTGTATTAAGCCTTAGGGCTTCCAAGATATCTTTAATGTGGGAGAAAGTTTTATTTTGATTTTCTTGAAGTTTTTCATAAAAATCTTGATTTATAGGGTATATAAGGTTAATCAGGGTATCAATTTTTTCATTTTCAAAGTTTTTCGGAAGGTGCTTAATTAAAAGCTCTCTCAAATTGCTAACGGTTGAATTGTAATCAACCGGGGCAAACGGCAATGAAAATAAATTTAAAAAAGCATCCTGAAACAATCCCATAGGAGCTACCTGACTCATAGCCGAACACCTTGCCGCCAATACCGCAATATCATCATTTTCAAGCCTGTCATATATCTGATTTAAAAGGTGGCTTTTTCCGGTTCCTCTCGGAGCGTTTATTGAGATGCCTTTTATATTGTTTTCTGTGGTAACGGTTTTATAAATTAGCTCAATTGCGCTTGTTTCGTCCGTTTCTTTTATTGAACCGCTTTGTTTTGTTTCTTTTTCAAGACTTGCCATTTTATATGAATCGGGCGAAATTTTTATAAGGGGTATTTCATCTGAAAGTATGTCATATGTAGATTTTGAGGTTATAACATCACCTTTTTGACCTATTGCAAGCTGCATAACAGGTTTATCGGGTTCAATTTCTCCCGCCGTTAAAATTACTGTTTTAAATGTAATTTCAGCACCCAATGTTTCTTTTAAAACGTTATTAAACTTGGAAATCTCATTGTTAAATTTATTTAATTTTTCGCATATTCCGTTATTTTTGTTGTAGTTAACTTTAAACCTTGCCACATTTTCTTTATAAAATTCCGCCGTTGCGCCGAATGCAACCTTAATTGAGGTTGTAATATTTAACAGTACTTTATTTTTAAAATCATCGTTTTTGTACTTTTTGAATAATTCCTGAAGATTTATAAAATCAACTAAAAATTCAAGCCTGCCATCCCCATTAAATAAACCCTTTGCTCTTGTATCAAGATTTTTAGGCGGGGTTTTATTTTCTTGTTTTAACAGTATTTGTTCGCTATTTTTGGTTTCTTTTTTATCTTCTTCTTTAATGTCCTCAAAAACATAAAAACATTTTCTGCAAGTCGGGCTTGAAACATAATTTGCACTATTACATTTGGGGCAGAATTTGACAAAAACGTAACCGCAGGATTTGCATGAAGCTGAACCCAGCCTTACTTTACTTTTGCATTTAGGACACTCTATAATAAGTCTTAAATTGCAACCCGGACAAAAAGTATCTTTTGCCGTAACTTCTGTTTTACATTTAGGGCATTTCACTTTATAAAGTCTTTAAAAAATGTTAACAAATTTATTTTATTATAAAAAAAACAAATGTTCAAATAAGATTAGGATTAAATCAACTCTTTGCTCTACAAAATTTTGTTTGTGATAGAATATTGTTATGGACTTAGGAGTAAATATTGATCATATAGCCACGCTCAGAAACGCAAGGGGAGGTATTGAGCCTTGCATATTGGATGCTGCTTTTGTTGCGCAAGATGCTGGCGCTAAACAAATAACGGCGCACCTTAGAGAGGACAGACGTCACATGAAAGATGAAGATGTTTTTCTCTTAAAAGAAAAATTAAATATTCCCCTAAACCTTGAGATGGCAGCAACAGAGGAAATGGAAAAAATTGCGCTTAAGCTTGTTCCCGCATCATGCTGCATAGTTCCCGAAAAGCGCCTTGAAATTACTACAGAAGGCGGTCTTGATGTTGTTAAATTTCAAGACAAGATTAAAAAGCTGACAGAGTCGCTGCATGAAAAAAATATAAAAGTAAGCCTTTTTATTGATGCCGATATGAAACAAATTGAAGCTTCAAAAAGATGCTATGCCGATTATATTGAATTGCACACGGGCTTTTTTTCAAATGCATATTTAAAAAACGACTTTGAATTTGAACTTGAAAAATTAAAAAATGCCGCAAAGTACGCTCAATCACTGGGTATAAAGGTTAATGCAGGTCATGGGCTTAATTATGAAAATGTTAAATATATGCATGAAATTGAAGGACTAATTGAGCTAAATATCGGTCACAGTATCATTTCAAGAGCAATTTTTACAGGGCTGCATAAAGCCGTAAAAGATATGATAGATTTAATTTAGCTTTTGCCTTACACCCCTAATATAAAGAAATGTAACCGATTGTAAAGTATCGCTTAACATGCTGAAATCATGCCATGGTGCATGATTTGCCCCAATGATTGATTTTGCTTTGTTATAAAATTGCCACATTCTATAAGCTTCATTATAATGATTAAAGTGCTGAAAACAGAGCCGAAAACCGAAATAAAATCTAAAGGTAAGTTTTTATGTACGATGCAAACAGAGTATTAAAAAATCTTTCGAACATTCAAAACCTTACAAAGCAGTATCATTTCAAGATAGTCGCCGTTTCCAAATATTATTCAACCGATAGAATGATAGAAGCATATAATGCAGGGTTAAGGGACTTTGGAGAAAGCAGACTGCCTGAGGCGATTGAAAAAATCAACAGTTTGGATGATGTTATACGTTCTGATTGCAGTTATCATTTAATTGGTCATTTGCAAACCAATAAGGTTAAACGGGCGGTAGGTTTTTTTAAGTTAATACACTCGGTTGATTCTGAAAAGCTTGTGGATGAAATTTCAAAAGAGGCTCAAAAACTCGGGATTAAGCAGAAAATCTTAATACAGGTTAATAACTCGGGCGAAGAACAGAAATTCGGAATTGCACCTTCTCAGTTGGAAAATATGATTGATTACGTTTCAAAATCTGAAAACATTGAATTGGAAGGCCTGATGAATGTGGCGCCATATACAGACGATAGTGCCCTTCTAAAGAAATTGTTTGATGAAATGTACAATCTCAAAGAAACGTATAAATTAAAAGAACTTTCAATGGGAATGAGCAATGATTACAAAATAGCTCTTGATTCGGGCGCAACAATAGTAAGACTAGGTAGGACATTATTTGAATAACAGGAGGAAAAGGCAACATGGCCAGCGTTTCAGACAAAATTAAATCCATTGTAGGATTTTTAACTTCGCCATTTGAAAGTGGCAAGGATGAGGACTTTTTTGACGGTCTTAATGAAGAATTTGAAACAGGGTATGAAACTGACAGAAATGCAGCATTGGAACCCGCTTTCAAACAAACTTCTCCGATAAGATCCGAAAGAAAAGTTATTTCAATGCCTCAAAGAGGATTTGATGCCAGAGGATACGAAGTTATTGTTTTTGAACCCAGAGCGTACAATGAATCAATCCAAATTGCTCAAGCTCTAAAAGAAAGAAAAACAGTTATTTTAAATTTACAACTGTTAGACAGAGAAGAATCTCAAAGAATCGTTGATTTCTTATGCGGTTGCACCCATGCACTTGACGGCAATCAAAGAAAAATCGGCGATTTTGTTTTTATATTCACACCTAACAATATTAATCTTACCCAAGAAATGGTAAGTTCCAAATTATCACGAGACGCACTATGGAACGCACCTCTTCCTCAGAACAACTAAGGGTATAAATTGGAGTTATAGAGAGTTTATATCTTTAAATATAAAAGCCTTGAATTTATTCAAGGCTTTTTTTTATTAATTATTCAATTTTTATTGTTGTTCGGATTCTTTTTTATTGATTAAATCCTGAATTTTGGCGATAATTTCTTCACCCTTTTTTTGCATTTCGCCAACTACATCATCTGCTTTTGCTTGAATTTCTTTAACGGCACCTTGAGCTTTTTCGTAAGCATCTTTTGCGCCTTGACCAATTTTTTCACGTGTTTCTTCGCCGGATTGAGGTGCAAGCAAAACTCCGATAACGGCTCCGACTACACCACCTACAATGAAACCTGCAATAAATTTTCCTGCTGACATTTTTATTTCCTTTCTATATTTATTTCTTAAACATATTAATGCCTGCCTTGAAGCCTTCTATGACTCCCGACATAACACCTTTCAGTTTCCCGCCCAAAACACCTGTAGCGCCAATAATTCCGTTTAGTGTGCAATTTATTAGCTTTACTCTGTTGTCTGCGGTTTTTACAAGTGAATTAACACCCGATATTGTTTCTTTTAAATCATTCACAACCGGCTTTAACTCTCCGTTTACGGTATCCATTGTTTGGTTAACATTGTTTATAAGCTTGTTTGCGCTAAATAACACTTTTGCAAGATACACGGTTAGAACAATTAAGCAGATTATGCTCACAATTACCAAAACCAAAAGGCTTATTTGCATTGTATCCATTATTGTTTTCTCCTACATGTCATAGACATTTGTTTCTATTTTCTTTGCGTTAGCGAGCTTTTCGGCTTTGATGTTGTCCATAATCTTTTTACATTCAAGTTCCAGCTTGCATTTTGTAGTTTTAATTACGTCCATAGCTTGAACTTTAACACGATTGATTTCCGGATGACATTTGCTGACAACTGTCTTGAATGCACAGGCAACATCTTTTCTTGATTCTTCACCCGATTTTGGGGCAAATAAAACTCCTGCAAGTACTCCGCCTGCTACACCCGCCAAAATACCTATCGCAAAGGCAATTGAACCGGTTTTGTTTGTCATTATCTTCTCCTTATTTTAAAGACTTTTTCAGTATATCATTTTTTTTCCCTACTTTAAACCCCCTTATTATACAGGTTTCATTTTTTCTTATAAACCATAATTATTATCCAAATTGATATTTAAATAGATTAATTTTTTATGTAGGGGATTTTGTTCAAATTAAAAATACTTTAAAAGGTTTAGTTTAATTATCCTTAAAAACTTTTGCTTGTAAAAAAATATTTTGTTGATATAATTATCTTGTTAATCCTCAGTAGCTCAATGGCAGAGCATTCGGCTGTTAACCGAAGGGTTGTTGGTTCGAGTCCAACCTGGGGAGATTTTTTATTGCTTGTATTTTGTAGTTAATTGAGTAGTTTGATATTTATTATTTTTCCGGTAGTTTCGGAATTGCAGACAGTTTTGGAATTATCGTCAAAAGTCAGTTATATCAAGCATTTTAACTTGGAAAAATTCACAAGAATTAAAATTCCGGAACTTGTGCAAAATACCACTTTTGCAGACAGTTTTGGAATTTTTTGTATTTTCAAACTGTATAAGGGTTTCAGGCATATTTAAAATTTTGCAGACAGTTCAAGAATTTCGGGCAAAATTGATTTATTCTAAAAAGTTGGTAGTTTAAAATTTTTATTAAACTTTTTTCAAAAATTTTTAAATAATAAAATAGTGTTGTAAAAGTTAAAATTGTTACAAAATTGGACTTTGTGAGCAGATAATGCTATTGTTTATAAATTAGGTTTGTGATACAAAGGAAGTATGAAAGAAGATTACAAGTTACTATTAAAAGTGCTTGGATTTAGTCCGAAAGACGGTGCTGTTGAGGTATATAGAAAAGAATACAAACAGTATAGTTATACTATTGAAATTGATTTTTCAAAAGAGAAGATTTGTTATGGGAATTTAATCGGTGCTGATTGTAGGACTACTCAAAACTTTTCACAAGCTGAAAATTGGGTTGTTTTAGAATGCGTTGATAGACTACTTGAAAAAGGCTATAAACCACAAAATATAATATTAGAAAAGACATGGGCTGCTGGTCATGGTACATCAGGCAGGCTTGATATTTGTGTTACTCGTGATGATGGTTCTGAATACTTGCTTATTGAATGTAAAACTTACGGCAAAGAATTTGATAAAGCCGTTGCAAAATTGAATAAAGACGGTGGTCAATTATTCACATACTTTAAATTTAGCAATAAAGCTGATGTTATTATGCTTTATACGTCAGAATTGCAAGGAAAAGAATTTGTATATAAAAATGAAATTGTAAAAATCGAAGATGATTATAGAAGCGGCGATGTTAAAGATTTCTACGATAAATGGAATAAATTAACAAAAGACAATGGTATTTTTGAAACTTGGGTTGAACCTTATTGTTTTGAAAGCAAAGCATTAGTTAAAAGCCAATTAAAACCTATTAACCAAGAGGACTCAAGTTTTATTTTTAACCGTTTTCTTGAAATTTTAAGACATAATGTTGTTTCAGATAAGGGCAATGCTTTTAATAAAATTTTTACTTTATTTTTATGTAAAGTTTATGACGAAACCTCAAAACAAGATGATGAAGAACTTGATTTTCAGTGGAAAGAAGGCATTGATGACAATATTTCGTTTCAATTAAGATTGACAGATTTGTATAAAAATGGTATGGAAGTATTTTTATCAAGAAAAGTCAGCGATTTTAACGAAAATGAATTTGAAAATAAATATAAAAATTTATCTAAAGAAGTAAAAGACGAATTATTAAAAGAAATCAATACATTAAGACTTGAGAAAAATAACGAATTTGCTATTAAAGAGGTTTATGACCACGATTCATTTGTTGAAAATGCCAAAATAGTAAAAGAAGTTGTTGAACTTATACAAGGCTATCGTATCAGATATAATAAAAGACAACAGTATTTGTCAGACTTCTTTGAATTATTATTAACAACAGGTTTAAAGCAAGAAGCAGGGCAGTTTTTTACACCTGTTCCGGTTGCTCAATTTATAATTAAGAGTTTACCGTTAGAAAAAATTGTTGATGAGAAATTAAAACAAAAAAATGGTGAATTGTTGCCATATATGATAGATTATGCAGCAGGTTCAGGACACTTCATAACAGAATATATGCATGAAGTACAAGCGATGATAGATAAAAAATTGCCAAACAAATACATTGAAACGACATCAAAGAAAATCAAAAATTGGCAAAGCGACCCTTATGAATGGGCAACAGATTATGTTTACGGCATAGAAAAGGATTACAGACTTGTTAAAGTTGGTAAAGTCGGTTGTTATTTACATGGCGACGGTTTAGCAAATGTAATTTTGAGTGATGGACTTGGAAATTTCGTAAATACAAAGGATTATAAAGACAAGTTACACAAACAAAATGATGATAATTCAAAGGATAATCAACAGTTCGATATAATTTTGAGCAATCCGCCGTATTCTGTATTAGCGTTTAGACAAACAACAAGAGATTACTATACAGAAAAAGATTTTGATTTATATGATAAATTAACAGATAATTCATCTGAAATTGAATGTTTGTTTGTTGAAAGAACAAAACAACTTCTCAAAGACGGTGGCATCGCAGGTATAATTTTACCGAGTTCAATACTTACAAACACAGGTATATATACAAAAACAAGGGAACTATTGCTTAAATATTTTGAAATAGTCGGAATAACAGAACTTGGTTCAAATACGTTCATGGCGACAGGAACAAACACGGTTGTACTGTTTTTACGCAGAAGAAACAATTATGAATGTACTAATCTTGAAAAATGCGTTGATAAGTTTTTTTCCAATCATACAGATGTTACAATCAATAGTATTGAAATGCCAATTGCAAAATATATAAATTATGTATGGGAAGGGCTGTCATTTGAAGATTATTTGACTTTGCTAGACAAAAAACCAAATGATAAAGTCAAAAATCATGATTTGTTCAAAGAATATTCAAACAAAATAAAATCAGATAAAGATTTTTGGAACAAAATTATAGAACTTGAAAAAGAAAAAATTTATTATTTCATTCTTTGTTACGCACAAAAACTTGTAATAGTTAAAACTGGCGAAAAAGAAGCAGAAAAACAATTCTTAGGCTATGAATTTTCTAATCGCAGAGGTAATGAAGGAATCCATGCTATCCAAAGAAGTAAAACGATAGATGAATGTACAAAATTGTTTGACATAAATTCATTTGATAATCCGCAGAAAGCAAGCACTTATATTCATAAAGCATTTGAAAATGATTTTGATTTTGAGATTGATGAAATATTAAAAAATAACATTTCAAGGGTTAATCTACTTGATATGATGACTTTTGATAGAGTTGATTTTGAAAAAATAATAAATATCAAAATTAAAAAAAAAATTGAAATAGAAAGTAAATATCCGTTAGTTTCATTAAAAAAATTAGAAAATGATGGTTTTATAACTTTTTTGAGAGGACAAGGACTATCTAAAGAAAACATTGTTGACAACGGAAAATATAAATGCATTTTGTATGGAGAATTATACACTAAATATAAAAAAGCAATTATAGATAATATTATAAGTTATACCAATGTAAAAACGAACATATTATCTAAAACAGGAGATGTACTTGTTCCTGCGACCACAACTGCAGATGCATTTGGTATTGCTATTGGTCGTGCAGTTTCAGAAGATAATATTCAAATTGGTGCTGATATTAATATAATACGTACAGAAAATAAAATAGTGAATGCAAAATATTTAGCAGAATTGTTGTGTAATACATTAAAAGAAACACTTGCCCAATATGCTACAGGTACAAACATTTTACATCTATCTAATGAAAATATTAGAAATTTAAAAATTCCTCTGCCTTCTATGGTTATTCAACAAAAAATTGTTGATGAGATTGAAAAAATAGATAAACAGAATAATATTATTCAAAATAAAATATTAAAAATTGAAGAAGATAAACATAGTTTTATATATTCTACAATTTTATCAGCAAAGACAAATATAGTACAGTTAAATGACATTGTTGATTTTAAAAGAGGACCTTTTGGTGGCTCTTTAAAAAAGGAAATTTTTGTTGATGAAGGTTATAAGGTGTATGAACAAAAACACGCAATAAATAATGATTTTACAATTGGGAATTATTATATAACACCTAATAAGTTTGAAGAAATGAAAGGTTTTGAGTTACTTCCTAATGATATTATTATGAGTTGTTCCGGAACTATTGGGAGATTTGCTATATTTCCAGAAAACGCAGAAAAAGGTATTATAAATCAAGCATTATTAAGATTAAGAAAATGTAGTGACAAAATTTCTGATAAATATTTACTATTGTGCTTGAAAGCAATTTCTGCAAAATTTGAAGAAAATAGTCATGGTGCTGGACTTAAGAATGTTGCTTCTGTTACAATATTAAAAGAAATAAAAGTATATTGCCCATCTTTATCAGAGCAACAAAAAATTGTTGTCAAGATAGAAGAACTTGAAAAACAAATTGCAGAGGCACAGAGTATAATTGACAACTCAAAACAACAAAAACAAGCAATTTTAGATAAATATTTAAAGTAAATTTCAAAATTTATTTTTTATCTTGTCTCATGTGAGACAAATAACATTGAGTTTCAGCGATTGGTAAAATCGAGATTCTTCATTCAGGGCTTAAATTAGAACCTGTTTTGAAAATTGTCCTGTTTTTATCGCTGAAAACGGGTTTACAAAAGGGTTTTAGCACGTTATAATAAAAATATGACATAGGTAAATTATTTTATAATTTACTGCTAAATATAAGGACTTTCGGTTATTATCTAAATTTCTGAAAGAGAGAGTTCGTTTGGAACACATATTATTGCACGACTAAAATGCAGTTATATTAAGAAAAAATATATTTTTCCGGTTCAAATCCTTCCTGCGGAGATTGATAAAAAATCCTAAATTGACTGACAAAATATATTTTGACTTAAAATATACTGATTTTCAACTATAGTTTGGAATATTGGTTTTAGTTCAATATTTAATTTTTTATCTTTATAGGTTATTTTATCTTTTATAATTTCAATAATTCTTCTTTTTTGTGGAGTATTTCCCTTTAAGTAATATTGATAAGCATTATCAGTAAAATCAAGCAGAGAATCGCTTTGATTATAAAATCTGTTATCCAGTTTATTAATTTCATCTAATTGTATATATAATTTATCTTTTTCAGCTTGCCATTTTGTATATTTAAAGTCCGTTTTGACAGGAAGTTTTGTAACATTAACTTGGCATATATGCCTAATAATACTAACACATAGCAAGTCGGAAGTTGGTTGGGTATGGCAATTTCAAAACGGTCAAAACGGTCTTTTAATTGTCTGACAAGGAACAAAATTTTATCAAAAGTCCAAGTTTATCCGTAAAATGTAAGTTGGGGTTTTTACCCCAACAAATTTTAATGTAAAATATTAATATGAGTTGGGCAGTAATACCCAATCTGCATGTTCATATCAAAAAAATTTATTTTCTTGTTTTATTCCAATAGAAAAACGGAATGGTAAACTATATGCAAATTTCATTCAGAGCAAATATACCAAAAACTATACCTGAAAAATATTATGCGTCTCAATCAAAGGCCAATACTGTTGCTATTCTTGGCAGTTCTAAATCAAGTGATGATATTTTAAAATATATGGATATGTGTTCTGATATTACAAAAGCAATTATTTTATCTGGAAAAAATATAGTACATGGATGTGGAAATTCCGGAATAATGGGTAGTGCATATAAAGCAGGTCAAAAGTATTCAAAAAGAGATGAGCAAAATAAACCTTTGCAGAATTTGGCAATTATAGCAAATCCCCTATGGGGAGATGAGGATTTGGAAAATTGCATACCCTTAACAACAACTAATAGCGAAGCTGAAAGAATTGAAAAATTTGCTGATGTTGCAAATACTATTGTTGTTTTTCCGGGTAGTGTCTCTACCATTCAAGAAGCAGCAACACTAATTGCTAAAAATTATTATGGGAAACCCGAAAGTAAAAAACAGGTAATTTTGATCGGAAAAGAATTTTTTAAAGGACTTACAACTCAATATGAAAAATTATATAAAGCCGGACTTATAAAATGTCCGCCTGAAAGTTTATATAGAATTGTTGACAACGAGTCCGATTTATTAAATTTAATTGAAGAAAGCCAAGCTGCTGAATACTCAAACTAAGTAATTCAAATAATCAAACCAAGTGTCTTTTGGTACATTTATCATTATAGCTTTTGTATTGTTCTTGGTTTATATTACCATCAAGTTTTTCTTTAAAAAGATTTTCAATGCGTTTTTCTAAGATTGTTATTTGTTTTTGAATTTTAGACTTAACCTCTTTTGAATAACCGCTTTTTTTATAATGTAATTCTTTTAATTTATCCGTAATGTTTTTTCTAATTTCTAAAGGTATTATAATGAGTTTTAAAACACTTGATACAGCTTTATCGATATCGGTTTCATTTATATAATCTCTTTTACAATCTCCGCCTTTGTTGCCGGTACAATGGTAATAAATATACTTACCTTTCTTTAATTCCGTTGTTAAAAGATAGCCGCATCGTTCACATCTGATTAAACCAGTATATGTAAAATCAATATTATGTTTTTTTGTTTTATTTGGGTCAATTAGTCTGTCTTGAACTCTATAAAACAATTCCTTACTTATAATTGGTGTATGTTTGGCATTTTCATACACTTTGCCTTCAAATTTAAAGGCTCCTGTGTAAAAAATATTCTTTAACATGTATTCAATGCTTGGCTTTGGAATTTTTATTGTCGTTAAAGTTTAAATCTGCTCCTGAATTTTTATTTTACCAAATTTTCTAAAATACCCATATCAGGACATTATCGCTATTCTTAAAATTGTAAATTTTTGTTAAAATTTGCCTTCTTTTTACTTGAAATTTTATAGCGTAATAATAAAAACTATAGGGTATAGGAAACATATGGATGCTTAAAAATTTTAGAACAATAAACGAAATTTTGCCGGAGGTTATTGAAGAAATAGAGAATAGTTATTATGGTAATTTTTCTCATTTTAATAAAACCTATTATGAAAATTTGGATAAAAAAATTGGTGGATTAGATAGTGGTGAATTAATAACTATTGCAGGAGAAAAAGACAATTATTCCGGTTTATTTATGTTTAATATTGCAAAAAATTGTATTTTGAAAGGTAAAAAATCAATACTACTTTTAGATTTTGGCGCTCCCGATAAATATATTGAGCTATTAGAAATTATTGAAATTAGTAAAACTCTAAATACAATCAAATTTCTATAATTAATCCGGTTGAATCAATATACGAAAAAATACAAAATTTTATAAAAATACATCCTGACGGAATGGTTTTTGTTAATGGTTTAGATCAAATATTTAACGATTGCAGATTTAGATTTGAATTTAAAGATAAACTTGAACCATTGGCAATAAATTTAAAAAATCTTGCAAGAAAAAATGGTATTCCAATTATTATTGCATTAAATTTATCCAGATCTCGGGGATATTTTAGAGATGGGCACGTTGAACTTTATGATTTTAATATTTATGATGCTTTCGCCTGTTATTCCGATAAGGTATTAACAACAAAATTATTTGATTATGATTCACAAGATTTGCGTAGAGATTTTGATGTTCAAATTGCAAAAAACAATAAAGGAAAAAATCACACTTTGTATTATAGTTTATATCAAGAAACCCAAAACATTGTAGAACGCAAATATAGCACTAGTGCTAAAAGAGCAATCGTCACTTTTTAATATTATTTACGTATCAGCTCGTAAAACAAGTTTGGTCAATCTTCAAAGTAAAGGTTGACTTTAAATATTATTTTTATTACCGTCTGCTATGTAGCATTTTATTTATATGTTATTTGATAGAGAACCTATTGAAGTGTCTTGAATAATTAAGCTTTATAAAATTATATTTTATTTTTCAGAACTACAAAATATTGAGTATTGTTTATAAAAAGTTACCTTATACACAAAAATCATAAAAATTGCTATAAAAGTGCAAAAATTGAGAAATTTTCTCCAAATATTGACTTTTAGTAAAAAATATTGTAAAATAATTATAAAGTGAGGTTTCTATGCTCGTAAAGTTTTCAGTACAAAATTTTTTATCATTTAAAGACTTGAACAGTCTTGAAATGGTTGCGGCTAATATTACTCAGCACGAAGAAAATACAACAAATACTAGTCAATACAAATTACTCAAAAGTTCTGCTATTTTTGGCGCTAATGCAAGTGGCAAAAGTAATTTATTTAAAGCAATGCAATTTGCAAGAGATTTTGTATTATTTTCATCTAAAGAAACACAAGCCAATGAAAAAATCAATGTTACACCATTTTTACTATCTACAGAAACAGAAAATGAACCAAGTTTATTTGAATTTATTTTCTTGAAAGACAATATTAAATATAGATATGGATTTAGATTAAACAATTCTGTTGTTGTTGATGAGTGGCTTTTTGTAGCTAGCAAGGTGAAAGAATCTTTATTATTTGAAAGACATGAAGACGATATTAAAGTTGGATCAAAATTTAAAGAAGGCTCTAAAATTGTTGAATTAACAAGAAAAAATGCTCTATTTTTATCTGTAGTTGCTCAATTTAACGGAAAAATCGCAGAATCAATTATTGAATGGTTTTATGGACTTAGAATAATTGCTGGTTTTCAAACATATAATCCTGTAACAATTGAATATTTAAAAGAGATTGAGAATAAAAAAGAATTTATGGATATTTTAAATATTGCAGATTCTTCGATTCAAGATTTTCAGTTTAAAGAACGTGATCTTGAAAAAGCTCCTAAATATATAAAAGAAGAATTAGAAAAAATTAAAGCATTAGGTGCAAAATACGAGTTAATCCCTGAAATTAAAACTTATCATAATAAGTATAGTGATAAAAATAATGTTGCTGGAACAGTAGAGTTTGATTTTAATAAAAATGAATCAAAGGGAACTCAACATTTATTTTCATTAATTGGACCTATCCTAGATACTATTGAAAATGCCAATGTTCTTGTTATTGATGAATTGGAATGCAATTTGCATCCATTGATTTCACGTTTCATTATTAAATTATTTCATTTAAAAAACCAGAATGCTCAGTTTATTTTTAATACTCACGATACAAACTTGTTGAGTAATAAATACTTTAGACGGGATCAAATCTATTTTGTAGATAAAGATAGGTATGGTTGTTCTAAATTATATTCTTTGTACGATTATAATATTAGATATGATAGAACTTTTAATAAAGACTATTTAGAAGGTAAGTATAAAGCAATTCCATTTATTGATGAATATGGGATTTTAGGAAATGAAATAGAATAAAATTGGAGTTGCCGAATGGGCACAGATGATTTATTTAAAAAAGCAAGAGAGAAAAGAGAAACAAGAAAAAGTCTAAACAAGAATATTTTAGACAATATTCTCATATTATGCGAGGGCGAAAAAACTGAACCTAACTATTTCAATAGTATTAAACGCAAGTACAGGCTATTAAATGTTGATATAAGAGGTTTAGGCTCAAATACCGATAAAATAACAGAAACTGCCATAAAAAATTACAAAGATTATTCTCAAGTATGGTGTGTATTTGATAGAGACTCTTTTGGTGCTCAGCATTTTAATAGAGCATTTCAAATGGTCAAAAAATATAAGAATATCAATATAGCATATTCAAATCAAGCATTTGAACTTTGGTATCTTCTGCATTTTAATTATTATAATACAGGGATTTCAAGAAAAAGATACTATGAGTTGCTTAGTAACTTATTAGGCAAAAAATACAAAAAAAATTCTACGGAAATATATGAACTTATTTGCGAAAAAGAAGATACTGCCATAAAAAATGCAAAAAAACTTTTAAAATCATATTCTGAATGCAATCCGGAGAAAAACAACCCATCAACGACCGTTTTTAAATTAGTTGAAGAACTAAATAAGTATAAAGATGTATTTTAATTCTCAGATATCCATATTCTATTGTATCTGCTTTAAATAGGATTTGCATAATCATAATATTAAAAATTTAATATTTTATAAATTTGCCATTAGTTTTAAATTTATAAACTATAAATATAATTTTTGTAACTATGCTATATTTTTGCAATTTTCAATAAGTGCAAAAGTTAAGAGGTTATTTGTATCTATAATTTTACTGTACAATTCATCAACAAAAAGTTCCAATGTCGTATAGTCTGGCGAGTTTTTCATTGCTTGTATTTTTTAGTTAATTGAGTAGTTTGATATTTATTATTATTATTATTATTATTTTTCTGGTAGTTTCGGAATTGCAGACAGTTTTGGAATTATTATCAAAAGTCAGTCATATCAAGCATTTTAACTTGGAAAAGTTTACGAGAATTAAAATTCCGGAACTTGTGCAAAATACCACTTTTGCAGACAGTTTTGGAATTTTTTGTATTTTCAAACTGTATAAGGGTTTCAGGCATATTTAAAATTTTGCAGACAGTTCAAGAATTTCGGGCAAAATTGATTTATTCTGAAAAGTTGGTAGTTTGAAATTTTTATTAAATATTTTAAACAAATTTTGAAAAATTTTACTTACTTTTACTAAATTCAAACTTGGTAGAGTTTAAAAAAGTTGGTAATATTATTAAAATAAATCTAATATGATTTTCTTAAGTTGCTCTTTTGTTTTCTGCTCATTATTTTCTTCAAAAATAAATGGCAATCTTACAAAATGTACATATGTATCACCTTTGTCGCTTTTGCTTATACCTGTTGGAAAAGATGGCTCTTTTTTTTCATATCTGTACATAGGGTATAGTAGAAATACATCTGTAATATTTCGTTTTCTGGCATACTCACAAACTTGATAAATGTCTGTTTGTTTGGGTTCTTCACTTACTATTCGTTTAACTTCCTCTTTATTTCCCTGAAATCTTGAAACTTGTTTATATTTCGTATCAAGAATAAAAACTTTATCTTTGAATTCTACCAAAATATCATGTCGCATTGTGAACGCGGCCCCCAAAGAACAACCTTCAAAAATAATATCTTCAATCAAGTGCATTTGATTTTCTTGTAAATAAACTTTAGCTCCTTGTTCTGATAAGACTTCTTTAATAAACCCACCTATAAAACCTTCAAACAGTAATTCTGTAGGAAACAAGAAACAAAAAGATTCATGAGAATCAAATGTATAATCAGACATCTTATTAAGTAAAAACATTTTACTCATACTAATAATTATTTGATAATGTTTATGCATTTTACTTAATCGAATAGTATCGCAATCACTTGGCTTACAATTTATATCAGAGACCTCATCAAGCTTTGTTAGTATTCTTCTAATAATTTTTTGATTTTTTGTAGTTGTTTGATTTAGTAATTCCTTGCAAGTGTTTTTTATAATTCTGTTTACTTTATTATCAAATTCAAAATTAGAATAAGAGCACCGAAATTTATTTAATTGACCACTTGATATTTTATTTATGAGATAATCTTTGGCATCAAATTTACCTTTAATACAATTTATATCATTAGTTTCTTCAACATATTGAAAAAATAAACCGCGATTAAGAGCATTTTTAACATAGTTAATATACAATGTTATAAATAATTCTTTTAAATTTTCTGTATCGCTTAAAAAACTTGAAGTATTTATAAAAGGGTATTCTATTTTATTGCAATATTCTAACCATTTTACAAAATTGTTCATTAAATGATTTTGCGATAGATTATCCGTACTTTGATCGTCCACATCTTCACGGAACATTTTAGGATAAATATTTAACTGCTCCCCTTTAAAGACAATAGTACCTATATAATTTTGTGTTTTAATACCTTGTTGTCCTGTAAATGCCAAGAATTGTTGTTTACTATTAAGCTTTCCATCTTCATAGAAAACGGCTCTCTGCTCCCAATTTTGTTGCAGAAAATCTAGCAATTCATCCAATGATTGTTGAGAACGCCAAGAATCTGGTAATGCATTATTTTTTATTTGTGAATATTCATAATGATTCAGAATCATTTTCAGCTTCCTTTACGTAAAGGCGAGAAATTTTATTATCACAAATTTTTATTGATAATCTTTCTAATACTTTGCTAAGAACATTTGCAACTTTTTTCTTATTATCATAGAAATATTCATATAGTAAAGGAATAATATTATTATTCAGTATTTCACACAAATCATTTTGTGTATGGTTGATAAAATAAGAATGTCCAATTAATAAATCTGTACTATCTAATTCTTCTGCTAAAATTTTATTTAATGATTCAAAAACATTTATAAGTGTAGCATCTGTAATCAAAGAAGAATCCGGGTGTTGCTCTATAAATTTAAATCTTCTCCTTAAGGCAGCATCAATCAATGAGATAGATTTATCTGCAGAATTCATTGTACCTATAATATATAGATTATTTGGTATTGCAAATATATCACCTGATGGCAATGTAACGCTCATTTCGTTAATTTCACCCCATCTTTTATCATCTTCAATAAGCGTTATGAGTTCACCAAAAACTTTTGAAATGTTTGCTCTGTTTATTTCATCAATTATAATTACATAAGGATTTTTATCATCAAACATTGCTCTATCTGAAATTTTTTTAAAGACGCCATCAATATGTTTTAAAGAAAATAAACCATTTTCAGACACAGGTCTCAAACCTTGCATAAAATCTTCGTAACTGTAGTTTTGATGGAATGTCGTAAATACAATACGCCCTTGCTTTATATAATTGTTATAATTTTGCATTAATTGTTTTCTTGCTTCTGGTGTTTTGCGAGACAAGTCAACAGGTCGTTTTTCTAGAATTGATAATGCATATTCAGCAGTAGAATATGTTTTACCAGTTCCCGGGGCTCCATATAATATAAAATTAAGAGGATCTTTGCTCATTCTTGGTTGTCTTGTTGGTAACTCTTTTGCATATATAACTTCTTGATCCATCTTTGTTGAAGACCCTATATTTTCATCTGCATCGTTATCGCTATATTTGTCAACACAAATTGAATAATCCTGTACACCATTATTAAAAGTGAAATCTAATAATGATTTCTTTATATATCCATCAGAAGCTCTTACTAAATGAATAGTTGTTCTTAGCACCCCAGGTCCATACCACTCTTTTACCGGATTGATTTTTGTCCAATTAACTTTTATATTTCTTCCATCATAAGAATTTTCAGTAACGATTCCAATTGCTTTTATGCTCATAGTTGAGACAACTTTACTATTATTATCAAATGGAAGATTGTTTTTCTTTGTATAAGTTGCTTTTATTGCAATTTTATCACCAGGTTTTATTTTATTAACATCTTCTGTATAATATTCAGGAGCAGATAAATTTTCCCAACGACCTTCATTAATGTATTGCTCTGAAAAATCTTGCCAATTCCCTTCTGAATTGTTTCCTGTTGCACCAACGTACCAAGCATATTCAATATCTTGTATGTGGGAATCTGTTTCTGAATTGGCATTTCTACTTAAATTTAATAAATCTCCAATTTCATTATAACATTGTTCTATTTGATTTTGATTGTTTGTCATATTATTCCCCTATGAGTTTTTTTAATGAATCTCTTTTATTACTAACCATAGCATAATATTTATCTTGTTTTGCGATAAGTCCTGCTTGGGCCAATAAACTTACAAAATATCCATAAGAGGTTAGAAAGCTCAATCCTTCTTGTCTGTTTTTGCTACTTGTTCTTTGTTGAATTTCTATATCATTTCTAACTGTTACGGATGTTTCAATCTTTATTTCATTTGCTCTATATTTATGAATATTGTCTGCTATGGCATTTAAGCTCGTAAAAATGTCTGATCGTTGTTTTTCAAAAAGAAGATATGCATATTCTTCTTTACTAATCTTTTGAAATTTCAATAAAAATTGAATCATATCCTGAAATGGTTCAACATAATTTAAACCATTCGTATTAACAATATTTAAAAGTGCACCATAAACAATATTTTGTAAGAATTCATTTAATTTGTTTTCGGAAGCAATTACTTGATCTCTTGTATATTTGGGATCTTGTTTTATAAGATTTAAGAATTCCAATGTTTTTACATATGCTAAGCCGGTATTTGTATAAAATTTATCTACTAAAATTTCTCCACCTTTTTCATATTGCACAAGTCTGCCATTTCTTAACAAAGGGAAGATATTTCTATTATTGTTATCGTTTATTTCTTTATCATTTTCTAAACGTTTACGAAATTCTTTAAATGAAATATTTAATCCCGGATGTTCCTTAATCCATTCATAAATCTTTAATAATACTGAATTTGTATTATCTGTAAAACTTGCGCCTGGCGACGAGGTATTAAATATTTTTATTTGCATACATTAATCTCCTAGTTGTTTTTGGATTTCTTTTGCAATTTCATAAGCTAATTTAGGTGGTACAGCATTTCCAACTTGTTTATATTGGCTTGTTTTAGTTCCGAGGAATTCAAAATTATCAGGAAAAGATTGTAATCTAGCATTTTCACGAACAGTCGGTATTCGATTTTGTTTATAATGAAAATAGTTTCTGTGCCCTGTATCAACGGTATTTGATGGCAATCTACTGTTCATACGTTCAAAAGCTTTATTATATCGTCTAATATTCCAGTATTCAGGAGGTAAATCTTTAATTTTTCCGCCATCCTTAATCATATTTATAATTTTAACAGTTTGTTCAGTATGAATTGTAAAATCATGATTATATAAGGTTTTTGAATCTCCTCGAATCTCTTTTTGATACGTAGTTTGAGGTTTATTACAATACTTTTGAATAGAAATATGTTCTTCCGTACCATCAAATTGTGGCAGATCAGATATTGCATCACTGGAAGAAACAGGATGTTCAGATGTTTGTCCTATTGGAAATTCAAACTTATTATTTTTCATTCCTATAAATAGAACTCTGCACCTGTTTTGAGGAACGCCATAATCCGCAGCATTAACAATTTTATAATTAACTTTGTATCCAATATTGCCAAAACGATTTATTATATCATTTTTAAACATACCCTTATTTAAAGTAGTTAAACCTTTTACATTTTCTATTAAGAAAAAATCAGGTTGTATAGTTTCAACAACTCTACAGAATTCTAAATATAAATGGTTTCTTGGATCATTTATATCTCTAGTTCCAACTGTACTATAACCTTGGCATGGTGGTCCGCCAATAACACCCACAATATTTTGAGATTTTTTTAAATCCTTCAAAAAATCAGATGTTAAATTCTTTATATCTTCACACTTACCAACTTTATTCTTATGATTATGATTGTACGTTGTTATAGCATCTTTCCAAAAATCTATAGCCAATGCAATATCAAACCCTGCTTGTTCAAAGCCAATGCTTAATCCACCACAACCACAAAACAAATCAATAATCTTATTTTTCTTCATCTATAGCCTCCAATATCGCCGTTGCTACTGCTTTCGCTAACAATGGAGGTACTGCATTTCCAACCTGACGATATTGGGCACTTCTTGTCCCTTGAAAAACAAAATTATCTTTAAAAGATTGTATTCTTGCAGCTTCTCTTACCGTAGGAATTCTATTATATATAGGGTGGAAATAATTACTATGGGCATTACCCGTATCTATGGTAACTGAAACATCATTTTCCTTTAATCTTTTATATGCAGAAGAATGTCTATTATTTCTTTGATTCTTAAATAATTCTTTTGGAATACTTGTCCAATTTTCACCTTGTTTTACATAAGAAATTCTTTTCTGAACAATTTCGGCAGGATATTTAATTTCATGATTTTTAACAATATTGTCTTTATCCCTTAAATATCTTCTATAGGAAGTGATAGGGTTGCTCTTTAGAGTATAATTTGTATCTTTAATATTTTTATCAAAAATATAAAGTTCACCTATTGCATCTTCAACAGTTACAATATTTTTTTTGTGCATAATATCAAATGAAAAATTAAAGCCCTTTGTTATTACAAAAAAGTTTCTTAATCTTCTTTGAGGGACTCCATAATCAGAAGCATCTAAAATTTTATGCGTTACCTTATAGCCTTTAGATTCAAATATTTCATATATTTTATTTTTTGCATACCCATTATCACGAGTTACAATCCCCGGGACATTTTCAATTACAATAACTTTCGGTTGTGCTGCATCAACAAATTTTACAAATTCATAAAATAACTTATTTCTTGGATCTTCACCACTTTGATACCTGTTAGCAGAAGAAAAACCTTGGCAGGGTGGTCCCCCTATAATAACATCAACATCCGAGATTTTACCGAAGTAATTTTTTATTTTTTCAAAACCTATATCCAATAAATCACAACATATTCCTTTTGCATCTTTAAAATTATAATTAAAAGTGTCTATTGCGGCTTGATTAAAATCAATTCCGCCAATGATTTGGTATCCTGCTTGCTCAAACCCTGAACTTAATCCCCCACATCCACAAAATAAATCTAATACTTTTAGCCTTTTCTTATTCATTCCAAGTACTCCAACATAATTATAACATACAAAAATTTTGTGTAGGTTTGTAAAAATAGCTTAATTATTTGAATATTAATTGTTTTCACATTTTAGCAATTTTGTAATATATGTTCGGCAGATTTATATTTAATTTTATAATTTACTGCTAAATATAAGGATTTTTGGTTATTTTATCAAATATCTGAAAAGGCGAGGTTCGTTTGGATAACATATTATTATACGACTAAAATAAAGTTATATTAAAAAAATATGTTTTTCAGGTTCGAATCCTTCCTGCGGAGATTGATAAGAAATCCTAAACTGGCTGACAAAATATAGAGTTGGCTTCCTGTTTGGATTTTAGCTGCCCATAAATAATCAAACTATCCGTTTACAAAACGGTCTTTTTGGACTTTTGGTGATAAAGCGTTTAGTTTGCGTATTGCGGAAAAGACTATTTTGAAAATTTCCTAAATTTACTTTAATATAATAGAATTGAAAGGGGAAAAATAATGAAAGATTGTTTTAAAAATAAAGTTGTACTTATTACAGGTGCTGCGCAAGGTATCGGGCTTGCAACAGCTCAAGAATTTGCACGTGTCGGAGCTAACGTTGTTATGGCAGATGTTGTTGATATGAAAGAGCAAATTGAAGAATTAACAAAATCAGGTTATAGCTTAACTCCTTATATTTGCGATGTAAGTGAAGAAAACCAAGTTCAAAAAATGGTTAAAGATATTGTTGAAAAATTTGGAAGTTTAGATTGTGCTTTTAATAATGCAGGGGTGCAAACACCTCAAAGACCAATGGCAGATATTACTTTTGAAGAATTCGATAAAACAGTTAATGTTGATTTTCGTGGTGTTTGGAACTGTATGAAATATGAAATCGAACAAATGTTAAAACAAAATGGCGGTGCGATTGTTAATACTTCTTCTCAAGGCGGAGTTACGGGATTCCCGGGGCAAGCTGCTTATATTGCTTGTAAACACGCAGTTATCGGTTTAACAAGAACTGCTGCGATTGATTATGCTTCAAAAGGAATAAGAATTAATGCGGTTTTACCGGGCGTTATTCTAACTCCTATGGCAAAAGATTTGGTAAAAAGAAATCCTGAAATTGAAAAAGAACTTTTAAGAGATATCCCGAAAGGAAGAATGGGCGAGCCCTATGAAATTGCTCACGCTGTAATGTGGCTTTGTTCTCCTTATTCAACTTTTGTAGATGGTGCAAGTATATCAGTTGATGGCGGTTTTACAATACATTAAAAAACCACAATAATACTTTAAAGGGGGAAATGATTAAATTATGAATATAATAAAAGTTATAACAAAAAGAGGTTTAGAGCTTCGGGGCGCAATATATGAAGCCGATAAAAAAGATACTGTTTTAATTATGGTAACAGGGATTTGCTCTAATGTTTTTCAAAACGATCTTTTAGACTCAACGGGAAAATTATTAAGCAAAAAAGGAATTGCAACAATAATTGCTCATACCCATGATTCGTTTTCCTGTTTTGCTTATAGCGACCACTCCATTAAAAAGCAGAGTCACAAAGGCACTTTTAATGGTGATTTTAATATGGTTTATCAGGATGTTGAAGCGTATATAAAATATGCGCTTGACTTAGGATATAAAAATATAATTTTAGCAGGACATTCTCTCGGTTCAAATAAAATAATTAATTATCTTGGAACAACAAATGATGATTATGTTAAATATTTTATAGTTTCTTGCCCGATTGATATAATGCACTGGTGGAGCGTTATGCCAAATATTAATGAATGCTCTAATCTTGCTAAAAAGTTCATTAGCGAAAATAGAGAAAATGAAATTCTTCCTTTTTTGTTTGGCGGTTTTACTCCGATGACGGCAAAAAGTGTTTTAGGATTTTATAATGCTGATAATCTTAAAAATTGCCCTGTTTTATCGGGAATTGGTGAAACTAAATCTCTTTACAATATAAAACCCAAAGGTAGTTTTATTATCGGTTCAAAAGATTCGGTTACAGGTAAAAGCCCCAAAAAATTTATGGAACAATTAAACGCTTGGACAAATAAAAAAGATATAAACCAAGTAATTGAAGTTGAAGGGGCTTCTCATATATTTTATAATATGCACGAAACTTATGCTAAAACAATACTCGACTGTATTCAAAACCATTATATGGCAGATATTGCTTAATTTAGCAGAGAGGAAAAAGAACAAAATGAAAATATTAGTAATAACAGGAAGCAAAAGAAAAAACGGAAATTCAAATACCTTAGTTGATAATTTTATTAAAGGTGCAAAAGAAAACGGTCATAATGTTATTAGGTTTGATTCCGCTTTTAAAAACGTTCATCCTTGCGTTGCTTGCAATAAGTGCGGTATGAATGGCAATTGTGTGTTTAATGACGATTTTAATTTCATAAAAGAAAATATAATTGATTCTGATATGGTAGTTTTTGCAACACCTATGTATTATTTTGGAATATCCGCTCAATTAAAGGCAGTTATTGATAGATTTTATTCAATTAACGGCAAAATCCACACCTATAAAAAATCAGCACTTATTTTAACTTATGCAGATAATTCTGCAAGTGAGGCTGAACCTATAAAGAACCACTATGAAGTGCTTTTAAATTACTTAGGCTGGCAGGATTGCGGGCAAATTATAGCAAAAGGTGTTTGGTTAGAGGGTTCAGTTAATAATACGGATTATCCAAAACGTGCATATGAACTTGGAAAAAGTTTATAGAAAATGAAATCTTAATTCCAAAATATAAGGCTGATAAATTAATTATCAGCTTTTTATTCTTTTTAAAACCATTTTTGGAACTTGGCTGTAATTTTTTAACAAAAAATTCATTAGGTAGTTTTGTAGATTTTATCTTTTTGATTTTATTCTGTCTTTTTTATGTAAATTATAATAAAAAATTTAAAATTAACTGCAATTTTAATTGTTTTATATACTGTTAAGAACGGTTTTTTGATTATTTAGCACCTATAATATGCAAAAATAAAGGAACTGTTATTGTTGTTAAAATTCCTACTATAACAAGAGCCACAGATGCCATTGCTATTTGTTTTTCGTGTTTTGTTTCAACGCATTTTGCGCTGCCTATAATGTGGCTTGCCGCACCTATTGACAATCCTATAGCAATATCACTTTTTACTTTTATCAATTTTAATATTTTATGTCCGAACATTGCTCCGAATACTCCTGTTAAAACAACTACGCAGGCAGTTAATTCGGGAATCCCGTCTGCCATTTTTGATATTTCTATTGCAATAGGGGCTGTTGTAGATTTAGGAAGCATAGATTCAATTATATTTAATTCGCTATGACAAAATTTTGCTATGATATAGGTAGCTGAAATTGCGGTAAATGTTGCTACAAAAAAGGCACTATATATTATTCTTTTATATTTTTTCAAAAGTTCTAAATTTTTATATATAGGATATCCAAGTGCAATTGTTGCGGGAATTAAGCAAAGTGTTAAGTAATAAGCACTTTCATTATATTTATCAAAATCAATTTTAAATATTTTTAAAGTAATTATTAATAAAATACCTGCAATAACAATGGGTGGGAATTTCCCTATGAATTTAATTCTCTTACAGAATTGACCAAGTTTAAAGTATAAAACAGTAATTATCAAGCCAAAAGGATTAATCATGATTTAACTCCTTATTTTTATTAACTGTTTTTATTTTATTTAGTCTTAAAAATTTTATTCCCCATTCTGTAAACAACCCTGTAACTGCAATAATTGCAGCCGTTGAAATAAAAATTACCACCAAAATAACAAGCCAATTTTTTATTAATAAAGATTTATAAACAATAAGACCGCCAATAAAAGGAACAAGAAACATTGCCATATTATTAATTAAAAACTCGCAAGCATCTTTTATCCAACTTTCTTTTATAATTCCTTCAATAAGAGCAAAAGAAAATAGAATTAAGCCTAAAATCGCAGGCGGAAATGCAATGTGCAATAGTTTTAATATATAAAAACTTAAAAAATAAAATCCGATTAAAATTAAAAATCCAATGATAAAATTAAAAAATCGTTTTCCCAGTTTATTCATTTTCATAGTTTATAAATAACATAAAAATAACCTCATTGTTTGTTTTTTAATAAATATTAAAATTTTTAGAATTAACAGCACCGAAATACTTAGCTGACGCATACAGGCTCAGTCATCCTCACTTTGTTGCGGTGCTTCGCTTTGTAAAACTATGTAATTCAAATTATCAAACCAAGTGTCTTTTTGCAATTATTCTTTTACTTAAATTTATTTTCACATAGTTCTTTTAATTCAATCAATCCTGAAATATGTTTTTTATCAACATCTTTTGATAATATTACTTCAATAACTATAATCTTGTCATCCCTATTTTCAAGCACAAAATCGGCTTCTTTACCTTTTTGAGTCCTAAAATGCGATAATTTTTATTATTTACCCGTAACACTTGTTGAGGAGCATTTTGCAACAGAGTTGCTTGATACAAATGCGTTTTTTATACTATTATGTGAACAAAAATTGCGGCTTAGTTTTTTTAAGCCGCAATGAAATATTAAATCTTTTTTTATTCTTTTTCCGTGTAGGTTAATTTGAATGCAACTGCTGCCATAATGCCGCCTAATAAGTTTGCAAGTGCCGTCCAAAGAACAAGAGTCCAAGGAAGCAACCCTACAATGCCGACAGGAATAGCAACCGCAGGATTAAATGCGCCGGCACAAAGTGTTCCTCCGACTGCAAATGCGCCTGCTAAAACGGTAAAACCGATTGCCAGTCCATAATAAGAGTTGCCGTTTGTGTTTTTAGTTGTTGCGGTTTGTAATACAACATAGCAAAGTATAAAAGTAAATAAAAATTCCGCAATAATTAAACCCGTAAGCGGGAAATTGGAAGGTTCAATTACAATGATTGAGCCTTTTGCCATAAGGTAAAATACATAAACGGCAATTACACCGCCCAAAACTTGAAAAATCATGTAGGGAATTAAATGTTTCCATTCAAGAGCGCCTCTCATTGCGCAAGCAAGCGATACTGCCGGGTTATAGTGACCGCCTGAAATGTGTCCGCCCGCATATACAATTGAAACCAAAACGGCTGCAATTGCTAAGGGTGCAATAACTCCGTTGTTTGTAATAAGCCCCGTGCATGCAATTGTGAGCATAAGGAAAAAAGTTCCTATCAATTCAACCAAGTACTTTTTCAAATTTTCTTTCATATAGTAATCTCCATATACTAAAACCACTTAAGTTTAACATTTTTGATTATGCTTGTAAAATTAAATTGCAAAAATTGTCCTTGTGTATTAATACTTTAGGTGCAATTTAAAGTTATATGTTTAAAATCCTGCATTAGATAACTGATGCAGGATTTTAATTGATTGAATTATATAAAAACTACCTTTTCACGCAGCGAACCTGGCCCAATATAAAGCGACTGTTCTGGAAGCTGAGCCCATCTGATATGTCCTGCATCAAGGCATAGCCGCCTGCTCCTGAAGTAACGACTGAGCTTGACCAGTAGCCGCCGGAACTTATACCAAGTAAAGAGCGATTAATAAATATTGATGCAAGTTCATCAATATCGGGTATCCTTGCATCATCACTCAGTTTGGTGCAAGCAGATGAAGCATCATTTCCGCTTTCACTATAGGATGGAAGCATTGATGTTGAAGCATTACTTGGGAATGGGTTAGGTGCAACCACAACACTATCTGTTCTATAAAGAACCGTAATAAACCCTACATCTTTTCCGACTTCATTTGGCCCTTTAAGTCCATTTAAGTCATATATCATATTAACGCAAGTTTTTGCTTGAACATGATAATTGCTCTCTACTTTAGAACCGCAATTTGGATTATAGAATAGTGCAACGGATTCTCCGTTAACCGTTTCAAATGCAGCAGCATTAACATCAGATGATAGCCTATAATCATAATCACTATCATCAGGATATTCGGTAAAATATATATTTAGTTCTTTTAAGCTTTTTGGAAAAATTAAAGTAGTTCCATCCAATGCTATTATGCTTGATGGAATTCCGCAAGCAGATAAATTATTTGAATTACAGATATTTTGAACTCTGTAGACTTTGGATAAACCATCTATTATAAAGCTTTCCGCTGAATTTTCTATATCATCTGCACCATACCCTGATACACTATCCATCTCCCCTATTGCTTGGCTCATTCTTGCATAAAGTGCCTTACGCTGAGCGTTCCAAGCTTTGTCATTGACATTAACTAATAATGAAGGTAGCGTAATCGCTGCTACGATACCTATTATCGTTAGTGTTATCAATACTTCAGCTAAAGTAAACCCGCCTAATCCCTTGGGGGGGGGGGTAAGCTCCAAACAATTTAACCATAAATTAAACTCCCATCTATATTTTAGTACTATTTAATTATAACGAACCGTTTTTAATTTTTCAAGTCCTTTTGAACGAAGTTTTTCAAAAGTCTCTTTTTTGATATTTTTATTTATGGTAAAATTTTTTAAAAAATTATAATTTTATTTAAATAAGGATTTTTATGGCTCGAAGTTTGGTTGTGGGTGCCGGTATATCCGGAGCCGTACTTGCAAATTTAATAGCAAACAATCTTAATGAAAATGTGCTTGTAATAGACAAAAGAAACCATATTGCAGGGAATATTTACGATTATAAAGACCAAAAGACCCATATAACCGTTCATAAATACGGACCCCATATTTTCCATACAAACAACAAAAAAGTTTTTGATTTTTTGTCCGAATATACAAAATGGCATTACTTTTTTTTAAAGCCAAAAGCCATTATGGAAGGGAATTTTGCTTCAATTCCTTTTAATTTAACAACGCTTTATGATGTTTTTTCAGATCCAATGGCGCAAAAAATAGAAGAAAACCTTATAAACACTTTTGGATACGGGAAAAAAGTTCCTATATTAAGACTTAGAGAATATAAGGAATTTGAGTTTATTGCTGATTATATATACGAACACATGTTTAAAAACTACACTATAAAGCAGTGGGGTCTTTTGCCCGAGGACATAGATTCTTCCGTTACGGAAAGAGTACCTGTCTATATAAGCCATGATAACAGGTATTTTCAGGATAAATATCAGGGAATTCCTCTTGATGGCTACAGCCAAATGATTAAAAACATGCTTAGCCACAAAAATATCGAGGTCAGGCTCGGGGTGGAATATAAAAACCTAAATGAAAATTTTGACAGAATTTTTTATTGCGGCTCAATAGATGAATTTTTTGACTACAAATTCGGGTATCTGGAGTATAGAAGTTTAAATTTTGATATCAGGACAATCAATAAAGAATATTATCAGCCAAGTGCCATAGTTAACTACCCTAACAATTACGATTTTACAAGAATAACAGAACACAAATACTTTTTGGATGAAAAATCGGAAAAGACAATAATATCTGTTGAATACCCCGCCGCATTTGAGCCCGATAAAAATGAAAGGTTTTATCCGATATCAAATCAAAAAAATAATGCTTTGTATGAAAAATATTTAAACGAAGCAAAGAAAGCTAAAAACCTTTATTTTATAGGCAGATTGGGTGCATATAAATACTACAATATGGATTTAGCGGTGGAAAAAATATTTGAGTTTTTTGAAAAGGAATTAAAATGATACTGATTACAGGTGGAGCAGGCTATATAGGTAGCCATTGTGCTATAAATTTAATTGAAAAAAATAAAGAGATTGTCATTTTTGATAATCTTGAACTTGGTCACATTGAAACTGTCGAGACTTTAAAAAAGCTTGGAAAAGTTGAATTTTATAAAGGTGATTTAAGGAATATAGAAGATATTGAAGGAGTATTTAACAAATATAAAATTGATGCGGTTATTCATTTTGCCGCATACGCCCTTGTCGGAGAATCGGTTATAAACCCTGCAAAATACTATCGTAACAATACTTTTGGAACTTTAAATCTCCTTGATACAATGGTTAAATTCAATGTTAAAAAAATAGTTTTTTCATCAACCTGCGCAACTTATGGCGAACCAAAGTATACTCCAATTGATGAAAACCACCCCCAAAACCCGATAAACCCCTATGGCTCATCAAAATTAGCCGTAGAAAAAATAATGAACGATTACGACAGGGCATACGGAATAAAATCAATTAAATTAAGGTATTTTAATGTTGCAGGCGCAGACTCCAAGTCAAGGATAGGAGAATGGCATAACATTGAAACTCATTTAATTCCAAATATTTTAAAATCCGTTATAAAAAAAGACCAAAAATTTAAAATTTTCGGGGATGATTACAATACAAAAGACGGCACATGTATTAGAGATTACGTTAACGTAGAGGATTTGGCACAAGCGCATTTTCTTGCTTTATCTTATCTCGAAAAAGAAAATAAATCGGACGTTTTTAACTTAGGTACGCAAGACGGGCAAAGCGTTAAAGAGATATTTGCAATATGTGAAGAAGTTTTAAATCAAAAAATAGAGGTTGAAATTACAAAAAAAAGAGAAGGCGACCCTGCCATATTATATGCAGATAGCTCAAAAGCAAGAAACATTTTAAAATGGGTACCCGAAAAAACCATAAAAGACAGTATAAAAAAAGCGTGGGAGTGGGAAAGAGTCTTAAAAACTTATGTTGAAAAATGATACAGTCGTAATTTTCGGATGCGATAATAACTATGCAGCGTATTTGGGGGGGGGGGGAATCAGTTCTCTGATACAAAATTCAACCCCAAATAATAACTATTTAATATATATAATTGAAGATGGTATAAGTGAAAATAATAAGCACAAAATTAAATTAATGGAAAAAGAAAATATAAAAATCAATTTTGTGCAAATAAATCAGATTTTAAAAACCGTGGATAAAAAATTGTTTCACTTAAGCGGCCATTTGACCCTTGCTTCATATTACAGATTTTTTATCCCCAAACTTTTTTTAAACTTTAAAAGAGTAATTTATGCGGATTCGGATATTGTTTTTCTTGATGATGTTTCAAAGTTATTTAACTGTGATTTAAGGGGAAACTATATAGGAGCAGTTTATGATTTTGAAGTTTTAAGGCAGATATATTTAAAAAAAAGAGAAGCTCTCTACTATAAACAAACACTAAAACTTATAAATCCAAAAAACTATTTTAATGCCGGACTTTTGGTTATGGATTTAGATTGTTTAAGGGATTTCAACTTTACCGATAAATGTATACAAAAATTAAATGAAATAAAAAACCCAAAATTCCATGATCAATGCATTATAAATAGTGTTTTAGAAAATAAGGTTGAATATATTAATCCTACTTGGAATGTGCAAAACTATATGTTAAGGCACTACGATATTTTGGAAACTATTCCCGATTTTGTTTTTGAGGAGTGTAAAAATATGGTTTTGAATGCTGACTATAAGGCCATTCATTACACGGGCGGACTTAAACCATGGGATAATCCTTTTATACAAAATTCCAAGTTCTTTTTTGAATATTTAAAATATTCTCCTTTTTATGATGAAATTATAAATAAAGAGTGCATTAAAAATCCCAAAAAAACGAAAGACAGGTTTTATAAAAACTTTTTAGAGTTAGTATTTTCTGTTAAAAAATTGAAAACCCCGCTAAAAACTTATAAAATTATAACATTGTTCGGAATTAAAATTAAAACAACGACCGAAAGGAGAAAATACCCTTGTTTAAAAACAACAAACTCTTTTATCTCGGACAAGATGTTTACCATGTAATATTTAAAATTTTTTTCGTTAAGATTGCCATTAGAAAGAATATCTTGGATTATTTTACAAACAATATAAAGGCAATTAGGTCAAGCGGGGTAGAACTAACATTTATTTTATCTTTTGTTGACGAATTAAAGCATTTTGATTTAAAGGAAAAGTACTCTGCACTTATAAAAAATCTTGACCCTGAGTCTGTTGATACCGTGAATAAAATAATATCGTTTTGTTTTAAGTTTTATAATAGCGACAAAACAAAATACGAACAAATATATGAAAAAACGGGATTAAAAAAAATAAAGCAAGAGTGTGCCGAATTTCACAGCAGGGTTTTTAAGATAAACAATGAATGCTATGTATATAATAAATACTTTCTGCCCAAAAAACACTTTGAAGCATGTGTATTTAAAGAAAAGTACGGACTTGAAGAACTTAAAAATAAAGAATACTTTAAAAACAAAGACATAATAGATGCAGGCGCTTTTATAGGGGATAGCGCAATTGTTTTATCCGACTATACAAATAAAAAAGTATACTCATTTGAGCCCACAAGCCTAAATTATCAATACATGTTAAAAACAATAGAGCTAAACAAAAAAGAAAACATAATTCCCGTTAATTTGGGGTTAGGGGATAAAGAAGAAGAAATTGAAATGGGGGTATGCGGTTCAGGCAGCGGAATATTAACCGTAATAAAGGCTGAAAATACAGAAAAATGTAAAGTAACAACTTTGGATAAATATGTGCAAGAAAATAATCTTGAAGTAGGACTTATTAAAACGGACTTAGAAGGCTTTGAACAAAATTTTATAAAAGGCGCAATTAATACAATTAAAAAGTTCTCTCCCACTCTTTTAATCAGTATCTACCATACACCAAGCGATTTTTTTGATATAAAACCAATGATTGAATCTTTAAGTTTGGATTATAATTATAGAATAGTAAAACCAAAAGACGGTTTACTCATAGTTGAAACAATGCTTGTTTGCGAGCCAAAGGAGAATATTTAAAAGTGCCGAAAAAAATTCTTGTAACCGGTGGGAGCGGATTTATAGGTTCAAACCTTGTAAGAGAGTTGTTAAAAGATAAAAACAATGAAATTATATGTATAGATAATAACTATACAGGCTCAATTGATAATATAAAAGAGCTTTTAGACAACAAAAGGTTTAAATTTATAGAGCATGACATTATTAATCCCCTAAACATTGATGATAAGATTGATGAGATATATAATCTGGCATGTCCTGCATCTCCCCCTTTTTATCAGGGAAAAATGGCCATTAATACAACAAAAACATGTGTGTATGGCGCAATTAACATGCTTGAGCTTGCAAGAAAAAATAATGCAAAAATTCTTCAAACCTCTACAAGCGAGGTATACGGCGAGCCCCTTGTTCACCCCCAAATTGAAACATACAGGGGAAACGTTAATCCCACAGGAATAAGAGCATGCTATGATGAAGGCAAAAGGTGTGCCGAGAGCTTGTTTTTTGATTACAACCGAATTTACAATGTAAAAATTAAAGTGGTTAGAATTTTTAATACATACGGCCCTTTTATGAACCCAAATGACGGCAGAGTGGTATCTAACTTTATATGTCAGGCACTAAGGGGCGAAAATTTAACCGTATATGGTGACGGGACTCAAACACGCTCTTTTTGCTATGTTGATGATTTAATTGAAGTTATAATAAAAATGATGAGCTCAAATGATGATTTCATAGGACCCGTGAACATAGGAAACCCGAATGAGTTTACTATAAAGGAGCTTTCAGAGCTTGTTGTAAATAAAATCAATAAAAACCTGAAAATTATTTATAAACCCCTTCCTTTGGATGATCCAACCCAAAGGAGACCTGATATAGGGCTTGCAAAAGAAAAATTAAACTGGGAGCCAAAAATACAACTAAGGGAAGGGCTTGATAAAACAATTGATTACTTTGCTAACATAATAAAAAGGTATAAAAAATGAAAATTTGTGTTATAGGAACCGGATATGTCGGACTTGTTGTAGGCACATGTCTTGCTGAGATGGGAAATGATGTAATTTGTGTTGATAACAACAAAGAAAAGCTTGAACTTTTAAATAAAGGGATAATTCCCATATACGAGCCCGGATTAGAGGATTTAATAAAAATAAACGTCAAGGATGAAAGACTTTCTTTTACTTCTGACATTGATTATGCCGTTAAAAAATCTCTTGTTTGTTTTATAGCGGTTGGAACCCCCCAAAAAGAGGACGGCTCTGCCGATTTAAAATATGTATATGAGGTTGCAAAGCAAATCGGGCAATCAATTGATAAATATACGGTTATTGTTGATAAATCAACCGTTCCTGTCGGAACCGCCGAGAAAGTAAGTGATATAATAAAAAAATACGCAAAAAGCGAGTTTGATGTTGTTTCCAATCCTGAATTTTTAAAACAGGGGGCTGCGGTTGATGATTTTCTTAAACCGGATAGGGTAGTTATCGGCTCTAATTCAACAAAAGCAACCGAAATTATGCAAGAGCTCTATGCTCCTTTTTTAAGAACGGGAAACCCCGTTATTATTATGGATGTTAAATCTGCCGAAATGACAAAATATGCGGCAAACTCTTTTCTTGCGGTAAAAATTTCATACGCAAACCAAATTGCAAATATATGCGAAAAAGTGGGGGCGGATGCCGAGATGGTAAGAATCGGAATGACATCCGATAAAAGGATTGGCCCTCAGTTTTTATTTCCCGGGCTTGGGTATGGAGGAAGTTGTTTTCCAAAAGACGTTAAGGCTCTTACAAAAACGGCGCTTGATAACGGGTGCGATTGTTCCATACTGTATGCGGCGGATGAAATAAACAAAAAACAAAGAAAAATCTTTATTGATAAAATCGTAACAAGATTTGGCGACAACATAAAGAACATGACTTTTGCCGTTTGGGGGCTTGCATTTAAACCAAAAACAAACGATATGAGAGAAGCCCCGTCCGTTAATATTATAAACGAGCTTTTAGATAAGGGCGCAAAAATAAATGCGTTTGACCCTAAAGCGTTTGGGGAAGCAAAAAAGTATTTTTCAGATAAAATTACCTATTCAAAGTCGGCATACGAAGCGTGTGAGAATGCTGATTGTATGCTACTTTTGACCGAATGGAACGAATTTAGACGCCCTGATTTTGATAAAATAAAAGAGCTTATGAAATCTCCGATTATCTTTGACGGGAGAAATCAGTATAACCCGCAAAGGTTAAAAGAAAGAGGGTTTGAATACCACTGTATGGGAAAACGCTCTTTATAGGTTGTTTTTCAGTTTAATTGATTTTACAATCTTTACCCCTTCTTTTTGTTCATCTGTGGTAAGGTTTGCTTTTTTTATTCCGTAATGAACGTAAGTAAAGGAGTTTTCGGATTTAAAAATTCTTGTTATTTCGGATTCTTCTCTTTCTTTCATAGACCACATAAAAATTATTTCATTATTTGAAGAAGAAATTTTAGTTAATTTTACGCTTGTATTAAGGTTTTTTGCAATGTGGTTTAAAGATGAGATATATTCTTCATACTGCTTTTTTAAGTCGTATTTATAAGTAGGGTCTTTAAAATAATTTATTGAAATAAGTTTAGTCCACTCAGGATACAAAAAGATTTCTTTTTTTAAGTGATATTCAACAAGAAAGCTTCCGTTTTTTGTTACACTGTCCAAAATTACCCACATATTTTCATCAGGTTTTTTTTCAAACAGGTCGCCCAAATTTTTTAGTTCCTGTTGTTTGTTCATTATTTCATTTATATTTTTTATGGTTTCTTTGTATTCTTTCTTTCTTATTTTTTGAATTTTTGGGCACTTTATAGCTTTTTTATAATATTCTATGGCGCTTTCTCCTTCTCCCTCGTTTTTTGCCACTATGCCCGATAAAGCATAAAAGTGCCAATCTTTTGGGTATTTTTCCATTCCTTCTTTTAAGATTGTTTTTGCTTCTTGCGTTTTATGTAAATCTATATTGCATGTAGCAATTAAAGATAGAATATTGGGGTTATTCGGGTATAAATTTTTTGCAAGTTCAAGCTTCTCTATTGCAACTTCATAATTTTTATTTTTATAAGCCTCTATTGCAGATATTATATATTCGGACCCTTCCATTTTATTTGGCTTGGCATAAGCTCCCGACACCAAAAACAACAAAAATAAAGCCAAAACAAATAACTTTTTCATTAAAAATCCTTATCTTTTTATTCTACAACCATAATTAAGTTGTCTATATCTTTAATTGCAGACAAAAACACTTCTTTTTGAATATTTGTATAAATAATATACGGGTTATTTAACTTGTTTTCAATATCCTTTTTTAATATTTTAAGTTTGCTTGTAGCGGATAAAACAAATTTTTCTCTGTCTTTTTCATCCAATATATCAGAAATTGAAATACAAACTTTTGCGTTATTAATCATGTGTGCCTGATTTTTAAAATCAAAATTAGAAACTGTTTCTTTTAGGTATTTAAGCCCAAAAGGGGTTAATTTATATGTTTTTGAAAGCTTTCCGCCGTCTGAAACAGTGCTTTCAAATTCAACACAACCTAAACTCTCAAGCCTTTTTAAGGCGGGATTGATTGCTCCTAAAGAGGGACAAGAAAATATAAAAAACATTTCTTCTATAAGCTTTTGAATTTTATATATGGTGCAATCGTATTTATTTAAAATGTATAAAATTAAAAGTTCTAGCATTTTTAATCCTTTTGTTTTTATTCTATAATTAATTTGCTTCAAATGGCAAGGATTTTTTATGATTAATTTAAAAACGGAAGATGAGATAAAAAAGATAGTAAAATCTGTCAATTTAAACCATGTTGCAATTATTATGGACGGAAACAGAAGATGGGCAAAAGAAAGGGGTTTGCCATCCGCCATGGGGCACAAAAAGGGGGTTGATTCCCTTAAAACAATTACAAAGGCCTCTCATAAATTTGGAATTAAATATCTCACCTTGTACGCTTTTTCAACGGAAAACTGGAACAGAAAGCAAGAGGAAGTTGATTTTTTAATGGGGCTTTTAGCAACCACAATTAAAAACGAATTAAAAGAGCTTCATTCAAACGATGTTAAATTGAACTTTATAGGAAATTTATCCGCTCTGAGCGATAATTTACAGAAAATATTAAATGATGCCAAGCAAACAACAAAAAACAATAAAGGAGTAAACCTTCAAATTGCAATAAATTACGGCGCAAGAGATGAAATCTGCCATGCGGTAAATGAAATTATAAATGCAGGGATAAAAAAGGTGGATGAGGAAATTTTTGAAAAATTTTTATACACCTCAAATATTCCAAACCCCGACCTTTTAATTAGAACGGGCGGGGAATTAAGGGTAAGCAATTATCTTTTGTGGCAGATAGCATACAGTGAAATATATATAACAAAAAAATACTGGCCCGAATTTGACGAGGACGCTTTTATTGAGGCAATATATGCGTTCAAAGAAAGACAGAGAAGATATGGAAAATAAGATTACTATAGTTCTTGGGACAAAAAATCAAAATAAAGTTTTTGAAATGAATGAAATCACAAAAGGACAAAATATTGAATTTGTCCTTCCCGATGGGGATTTTAACCCGAAAGAGGACGGTGAAACATTTGAGCAAAATGCAAAAATAAAAGCACTTGAAGCATCCAAAAATTCAAGAGGGGAATATTTTTTGGCGGACGATTCGGGGTTATGTGTTGATTATCTTAACGGTGCGCCCGGGATATATTCTGCAAGATATGAAAGCAGTCCCGAAAAAAGAATACAAAAACTTTTATCGGAAATCAAAGAAGATAAAAAAAGGGATGCGCATTTTACATGTGCTTTATGTTTAACTGATAAAAAAGGAAATGTTTTGCACACTGAAGTTGGCCATGTGTATGGTAAAATTGCTTATGAGAAAAAAGGGAAAAACGGGTTTGGATATGACCCGGTTTTTATTGTTAACAACTTAGATAAAACCATGGCAGAGCTAACAAGTGAAGAAAAAAATACTCTATCTCATAGAGGAAAAGCAATGAATAAAATGATAGAATGGCTTAATGTTAACTTAAAAAATAAAGGGTAATTTTTATGGAAGATAACTTTGAAGAAGAAAACACAAATCAAAAAGGACACCAGAGATGGTACGATAAAGACCCTTTGTTGAAAGAGGCGCTTGAACTTTTAAGGCTTTCTGCTCCAAGCGAAAGAAAAGAAGCTCAGGATTATATATTAAAGCTTCAAGAAGAAGTTGCGGCAGATGTAATTGAAAGAATTTACGAGATGGTAACTCAATATCAGGGAAAAGGGAACCGCTGGTACGATAATGACCCTGTTATGCTTAGAGCAATAGAAATTTTAAGAAACGCTGACCCTAAAACACAGAGAATTGCCGCACTTAAAATTTTGCAGTCCCTTGAACAGAAAAAAGAAATATAAAATGAACGATGTTCAAAACCAAAAAGATGTAAGAAATATAGATATTCAAAAGGTTGGCGTTAAAGACGTCGAAGTTCCGCTTATTATTCAAAGGAAGCTTGATGAAAAAAACTTTGAAACCCAGACTGTCTATGCGAAGGCTAAAATGAGCGTTTCGCTTCCGAAGGAATTTAAAGGAACCCACATGTCAAGATTCATAGAGGTTTTAGAGGAAGAAAGAAAGAAAAACCTTCTGGGCACAGATATTAAAAAGATGCTTGAAAAAATCCGCAAAAAACTGGATGCCAACTCTGCTTATGCCAAATTTGATTTCAAATACTTTATAGAAAAACAGGCGCCAAAAAGCTCTCTAAAATCATTAATGTGCTACGATTGTTATTTTGAAGGGGTTTATAATAACGATAAGTACAAATTTTACCTCGGGGCAAAAGTTCCCGTTACAACCCTTTGTCCCTGTTCAAAAGAAATTTCAAAATACGGTGCGCACAATCAAAGGGCAATGGTAAAAGTAAAAGTTTCGTATGATGAAAATCAGCATATTTGGCTTGAAGATTTAATTAAAACAATTGAGAAGGCAGGTTCATGCGAACTATATTCTCTTTTAAAAAGAGAGGATGAAAAATGTGTGACAGAAAGTGCGTATGAAAATCCCAAATTTGTTGAAGATGTTTTAAGGGATGTTGTGCTCGGGCTTAAAGTAAATGAAATTATAAACTTTTTTGAAGTTGAAATTGAGGCTATGGAATCCATACATAATCATAGCGCATGGGCATATCAGACATTTACCCGTTGATTTTAAAGTAAACTTCTTTAAGGTGTTTTGTGCTTATATGGGTATAAAGCTGAGTTGTAACAACGCTTGAGTGCCCCAATAATTCCTGTACCACCCTTAAATCGGCTCCGTTTTCAAGCAAATGTGTTGCAAAAGAATGTCTTATTGTGTGCGGTGAGATGGATTTATCAATTTTTTCTCCCTGTTTTTTTATAAAAGAATAGACCCACTGTCTTGAGATTTTATCCAACTTGTCGTTCAAAAAGACATAGTCTATTTTTTCCCTGCTCCCGAGTTTTGTTGAAATATTAAGCTCTCTTTCTTTAAGATATTCTGTTAGTGCAATTTTTGCTTTTTTTCCTATGGGTACCATTCTGTCTTTTGAGCCTTTTCCGGTTGTTTTAATAAATCCGCTTTTTAAATCCAAACTTTTTATTGTTAAATTAACAAGCTCTGAAACCCTTAATCCTGTTGCATATAAAAGCTCAAAAATTGCTCTTTCTTTTTTTGTAAAATCGTTTTTTAAAATTTGTTCAATTTCAAAGTAGCTTAATACCTTGGGTAATTTTTTCGGAATTTTTGGAGAAGAAATCGAAAGCGAGGGGTTTGATTGTATCTGTCTTGTTGCACACAAAAACCTGAAAAAGCCTTTAATTGAAGCGACTTTCCTTGTTACCGTGGAACTTAAAACTTCATTTTTTGATAAATACATTGTGTATTTTAAAAAATGGCTTCTTTTAATTTCTTTAACGTCGCTTATCTCGCAAAAGTAATTAAAAAAACCCATAATATCATTTTCATAGGCTAAAATGGTGTTTTTGCTTAAACCTCTTTCAACCTCAAGATAAGACAAATATTCGCTTATTAATTGAACAACCATAATCGTAATTATGAATACTATTTAAAGTTTATTCATCTTGTAAAAAGATGATTTTTTATCTATAAATTAAGTATGTATAAATATAGCTTTCAAAGTGATTTTGGGATTATTTATTTAACGGGTGAAAAAGATTATTTATACACCCTTGGTTTTTTTCCTTTAGTTTGTTTTTATGAAACAAAAAAGACCCCCTTGTTTAAAGAAATTGAAGGCCAAATAAAAAGTTATTTAAAAGGAAATTTAAAAAAGTTTGATATACCTTATAAATTAAATTCTTCCCCTTTTCAAAAAGCCGTACTTTTTGAAACGATGAAAATTGAATACGGGAAAACATTAACCTATATAGAAATTGCCCGAAAAATAGGAAATAAAAATGCCTCAAGAGCGGTCGGCGGTGCGCTTAATAAAAACCCTATTCCTATTATTATTCCCTGCCACAGGGTAATATCAAAAAACGGCGAATTAAGGGGCTATAAAGAGGGAGTAGAGCTAAAACAAAAACTCCTTAATCTTGAGAATATAAATAAGGGTTAATTTATGAACCAAATAAAAAAGGCGACACCCGGATTCGAACCGGGGGTAAAAGCTTTGCAGGCTTCTGCCTTACCACTTGGCCATGTCGCCTTGAATCTTTTATTAATATAAAAAAGACATATTCTAAAGTCAAGATAATAAAAGGTGCCATCTTGAAATAAATTATTTACCCAATATAATTGTGCTTACAGATACTAAAAAATAAGGATAAATTAATTATGAAAGAAGGAATACATCCTAATTATAAAAAAACAACAATAAAATGTGTATGCGGAAATGAAATAGAAACAGGTTCAATCGAAGAAAACATAACAGTTGAAATCTGCAACGCATGTCATCCTTTCTTTACGGGAAATCAAAAAATATTAGACTCCGAAGGCAGAGTTGAAAGATTTAAAAAACGCTACGAAACAAAATAGCGTTTTATTAATTAAGGGCGGGTTAATTATCCGCCTTTTAAAATAGTAAATTTAAGATAATAGGGGAATAAAAAGTATGACAAGAGTTTATAATTTTTCGGCAGGGCCGGCGGTTTTACCCGAAGAAGTTTTAAGACAAGCTTCAGATGAGATGTTGGATTATCAAAATTCAGGCATGAGCGTAATGGAGATGTCACACAGGTCTAAAACTTATGACAACATCATAAAAACGGCAGAAGCCGACTTAAGAGAGCTTGCAAATATTCCCGATAACTATAAAGTATTGTTTTTACAAGGGGGCGCACACCTTCAATTTTCCATGGTTCCTATTAACCTTATGAAAAACGGTGTTGCCGATTATATTGTAACGGGTCAATGGGCAAAAAAAGCATACATTGAAGCCCAAAAGTACGGCACAATAAACAAAATAGCATCAAGCGAAGATAAATGTTTTTCATATATTCCCGATTGTTCCGATTTAAACATCTCTAAAGACGCAGATTACGTTTATATCTGCGAAAATAATACAATTTACGGCACAAAATTCCACACCCTTCCAAATACAAAAGGAAAGGATTTGGTTTCCGATATGTCATCCTGTTTTCTATCCGAGCCTTTTGATATTAATAAATACGGGCTTGTTTTTGCGGGGGTTCAAAAAAATGTGGGACCGGCAGGTGTTCAAATTGTTATAATAAGAGAGGATTTAATAAGAGAGGACCTTCCTAAATGGTGTCCTGAAATGCTCAAATATAAAATCCATGCGGACAATTCATCTTTATATAATACTCCTCCCACATACGGTATTTATATTTGTTCTTTAGTCTTTAAATGGTTAAAGAACTTGGGCGGTTTGAATAAAATGAAAGAAATAAACGAGAAAAAGGCAAAAATCTTATACGATTTTCTTGACAGTTCAAAACTCTTTAAGGGTACCGTTGAAAAATCTTCCCGTTCATTAATGAATGTGCCTTTTATAACGGGTGATGAAAATTTGGATAAAAAATTCATAGAACAGGCAAAAGATGCGGGTTTTGTTCAATTAAAAGGCCATAGAACAGTTGGCGGCATGAGGGCTTCAATATATAATGCAATGCCAATTGAAGGGGTTATTAAACTCGTAGAATTTATGGATAAATTTGAAAAAGCAAACTGAATTTTTTATAAAATTTAATTAACAAAAAAGGTAAATAATTTATTTTAACTTGAAATAAATTATTTACCCAATATAATTGTGCTTACAGATACTAAAAAATAAGGATAAATTAATTATGAAAGAAGGAATACATCCTAATTATAAAAAAACAACAATAAAATGTGTATGCGGAAATGAAATAGAAACAGGTTCAATCGAAGAAAACATAACAGTTGAAATCTGCAACGCATGTCATCCTTTCTTTACGGGAAATCAAAAAATATTAGACTCCGAAGGCAGAGTTGAAAGATTTAAAAAACGCTACGAAACAAAATAGCGTTTTATTAATTAAGGGCGGGTGTATATTTATATATCCGCCTTTTTTCATGAATTAAGGAGGGAAAAATGGCAAAAGTTGAGCTGAGTGTTGAAATTATATCAATTCCTGGGGATTTGATAAAAACAATTTATACTGCTTGCAAAACCTGCTACAGTGCCAAACTCCCTTATGAAAATTATCTTAGTGCACCCGATAATGAAACAATGCTCTCTTTAATAAGAAAGGTTATAGGTTCCGGGCACTATTCAACGATTGAACATATACAACTTACCTTTGCAATTCAAAATGTTTCCCGTGCTTGCACTCATCAACTTGTAAGGCACCGTCATATGAGCTTTTCTCAAAAAAGCCAAAGGTATGTAAAAGAAAAGGGCGAATTTGATTACATAACTCCGAAAACAATTGAATCTAATCCTGAATTAAATAAAAAATTTGATGACTTTATGAAAAACTGTTCCGATTTCTATCAGGAGCTTATTGAAAACGGAGTTTTGGCGGAAGATGCAAGGGCAATTCTTCCAAATGCCACGGCAAGCTCAATTGTTGCAAGTTTAAATTTAAGAGAATTAATCCACCTTGCAAATTTAAGGTTATGCACAAGGGCGCAACTTGAAATAAGAACTCTTGTTAAAGCCATGGCAGATGAAGTAATCAAAAAAGAGCCCTGGCTCAAAGAATATCTCGTTCCAAAGTGTGTAAAAATCGGGTATTGTGACGAAGATAAAACGTGCGGAAGAATGAAAACAAAAAGTGAGCTTCTTACAAAATCCGACCTTTAGAGGGAAAAACAAAAAATGAATGACATGTTAGATAAAATCAAGCAAATTGAAGAAAAATATATTGAACTCGGGCTGAAATTGTCTGACCCGAGCACGGTTAGTGACTATGAAAAATTTAGGGAGTTATCCAAGCAAAGAAAGGCAATGGAAGAAACCGTCAACACCTATAATGCATACAAACAGGCTCAAGATGCCATAAAAGAAGCAAAAGAGATGCTTCACGGGGAAAAAGACCCGTCTATGAGAGAGTATCTTAATAATGAGATTGCTAACAATGAAGCAAAAATACCCGTTTATGAAGAAAAGATGAAAGTTCTTCTTTTGCCAAAAGACCCCATGGACGATAAGGACATTATGCTTGAAATCAGAGGGGGTGCCGGAGGAGATGAAGCCAATATTTTTGCAGGCGACCTTATGAGAATGTATATGAAATTTGCAAACATAAAAGGGTGGCAAACAAAAATCTTATCCATAAACGAATGCGAAGCGGGCGGGGTATCCGAGGTTGTAATTTCGGTTAAGGGGGAAAATGTATATTCTCAACTAAAATACGAATCAGGTGTTCACAGGGTTCAAAGGGTTCCTCAAACCGAATCTCAAGGAAGGGTTCATACATCAACCGCAACGGTTGCCGTTATGCCCGAAGTTGACGATGTCGAAATTGAACTTAATATGAATGATATTGAAATAACAACCGCACGCTCCGGAGGTGCAGGCGGCCAAAACGTCAATAAGGTTGAAACCGCTGCAAGAGTTTTCCATAAACCGACAGGAATTATGATATTTTGTACGGAAGAACGCTCCCAGCTTCAAAACAAAGAAAGAGCGCTTCAAATATTAAAAGCAAAACTCTATGATATGGAAGTTCAAAAACAAATGCAGGAAGTAACCGACCTCAGGCGTTCACAAGTCGGAACCGGTGACAGGTCGGAACGTATAAGAACTTATAACTTCCCTCAAGGAAGGCTTACTGACCACAGAATAAATCAAAACCTTAACGTCTGGACGGTAATTGAAGGCGAGTTGGATGAGCTTATCAAGCTTTTAATTGAATATGACCAGAAATTAAAACTTGAAAAACTTGCCGAAACCATATAAATAAGAAACCTTGCAAAAAAAAACTGTTTATTTTAAAATTCAATTACTCTACTCGTAAAAAAATCCTCTGTGCGGATAAAAGTTAATTTTATCAAACACAAGCAAAAGGAGAGAAAAATGGCAAATATTAAATCTGCAAAGAAAAGAGTTCTTGTTGCAAAAAGAAACGAAGAAAGAAATGTTGCGTTTAAATCTTCAATCAAAACCGCAATAAAAAAAGCTTTGTCTCTTGCATCTTCTGAAGATAAAGATGCCTTAAAAAATGCAATGTCAAAAGTTTACCAACTTTGCGATAAAGCGGTTTCAAAAGGCATTCTTCATAAAAATACCGCAGCAAGAAAAAAATCCAGATTAACCGTTGCAATCAATAAATTGCAAGCAAAATAAGTTAAATCGGATTGCTATTTTTTAAAAAAACCCTTAAATTGAGTCATTAACAATTTTTAAGGGTTTTTTAACGTAAAAAATTAATAAGGGAGATTCCTTTTTTTTTAAAATGGATATTAAATTTTTCAAAAAAAATTCAATAAAAAAGCATATTTACCTTTTTTAATTGAATTTTAAATCTTTTTAAACACAACAAAAAAGGGCATATTTGCCCTTTTTTTATTAAACGGTAAATTTTTTAATTTTCAAAAACGTATGAAATTAAAGAAGCTTCTCTTGCCTTTTTAACGGCAGAGGAAAGTTTTCTTTGATGAAGCGCACAAGTTCCCGTTATTCTTCTTGGAAGAATTTTTCCCGCTTCGGATAAAAATCTTTTTAATTTAGATGTATCTTTGTAATCAATAGCCTCTACCTTATCAGCACAGAAGCTGCATGTTTTTTTCTTTTTAGTGTCTTTTAAATCTTTTGCCATTTTATTTTCCTTATCTATTGTAATTATTTTTTAAAACGGAATTTCATCAGGATCAATCAAATCTTCCGCTATTTCTTCCGTTGAAAATTGAACAACGGTTTTATCTTCTTTGGAAGGCATATTAGCGTTTGAATCTGAAGATGGAAGTCCGTTTGATATTTTTTCTATTGCATTAGCATTTATGGTTGCAACTTTTCTTTCTTTTCCACTCGTTGTTTTTACGGTTTCCATTTGCAATCTGCCGTCTATTATAACCGTATCATTAATTTTAACGGTTTCTGCAACACGGTCTGCAAGGGAGCCTACCGCACTAACCCTTACAATGGTTTCATCCTGCGGGTAAATATCCACAATCAAATTAACAATTGCAAGGTTGCTTTGCGTAAACCTTTTTTCAGGATTTTTAACAACTTTTCCCGTTACAACGATTTTTGCCAGTGTCATTTGTTTTATGCCTTTTTAATTTTTGTGAAAATAGTTCTTATAATGTTTTCGTTTAATCTTAACTGTCTTTTAAAGTCTATAACTTTATCTTCGGGTAAGTTCATTCTTTGAACCACAAAGTAGCTGTCTCTGTAACCTTGAATATCGTATGCGGATTTTTTTCTTCCTAACTTTTCGGTATCCGTAACAGAACCGCCAAAACCCTGAATAGATTCTTCGATTTTAGCAACAACTTTATCTGCTTCATCATTATCAAGGTTAGGTTTAATTGCTGATAATAATTCGTATTTTCCCATTTTTATTTCCTTAAATCTGTTAGTGTTCACGTATGATTTACACTAACATAAACAATATTTTGATGCAAACTAAGATTAATTTTTGTATACAATTAAATTATATACACCCCTTCAAAAACCTTTTTTGCATCTCCCGTCATATAAACATTTTTTCCTTCTTCGTACTCTATATTTAAGCTCCCGCCTTTAAGAATGACTTCAACTTTATTATCAAGAAGCCCCTTTTTTATTCCGGCCACACAGGATGCACAGGCTCCCGTTCCGCAAGCAAGAGTTATTCCGCACCCTCTTTCCCACACATTCATTTTTATTTTGTTTCTTGAAATAATGTTTATAAATTCAACATTTGTTTTTTGGGGGAAAAGTTTTGAGTTTTCAATTTTGCTTCCGATTGTTTTTGCAAGAGTTTCTCCGTCTTTATCCGTAAAAATAACGCAATGCGGGTTTCCCATACTAACGGCAGAGGCTTTGTATCCTTCGATTTCAAAATCAAGCGGAAAATTTGTATTACATGGTATTTTATTTGCCTCTAATACGGGCAAACCCATATCAACCCTAACTAATCCGTTTTCTTTTATTTCGGGGATTATAATTCCCTTCAAAGTAAGAATGGAAAAGCTTTTTTTATTTACAAGCTTTTTATTGTAAGCATACTTAGCAAAGCACCTTATGCCGTTTCCGCACATCTGGGCAATTGAACCGTCAGAATTAAAAAAATCCCAAGCAATGTCCGCTTCATCTGTTTTTTTGGGGCTGAATATCCCGTCTGCGCCGATTCCAAAATTCCTGTCACACATTTTTTTTGCAAGTTCACTTGTAGCTTTTGTATTTTCAAGAATTATAAAATCATTTCCAAGCCCCTGCCACTTTTCAAATTTTATTTCCATTTTTATTTTCCTTTACTTTAATTTCAACTTCAAAACTTCTTTTCCATGGGAGATTGTATTTAAAATCGTAATTTGTATATAAAAACTCATTAACTCTTTTTTCGTAGGGTAAAAATAACTTTTTATAATTAAAATTACCGCTGATATAATTTCTTATGTCGGATTGATATGCCCAATCGTCAAGCAATCTTATCGAAAGAAGTTTTTTAAAATTTTTTTCATCAAACCTGTTTTCCTTTTTTGCAATATAACTTATAAGCCCGATTGCAAGGGAAGAACCTATTGTGTTTGCGGATGTGTTGTACCCTGAATATCCTAAAAAGTTTTTGTTGTAACCTTCTTTTAAAATATTTTCAATTAAGCCTCTGTCTGCGCCGTTTGCGTTATTAATATCCGCAATTATATAGGGCAGGTCAAATTTTTTAAACTCATTACTTGAATTTATGAGGTCCCTAAAGACTAAATCCCCCTGTTTATCCGTAAAATTATTTACATATAAAATAATATCAGGGTTAACATCCTCTATAATTGAATTTTTTGCCCCTATTTTAATTTGGGATAAAACGCAATTTTCAACGGAAATATCTTCATACCTTGAAATTAAATTTGTACTTTTTTTATTTAAATATTCAACTTTTATTTTTATCGGATAATCCTCTATTACCCCTCTTAATAAAAGTCCGAGAGGAATTTCATCCGCCCCCGTTTTTACGATTGCATTCAGTTTTCTTTTTTTTATTTCGCCTTCAAGAAACTCTGCTTCTAAAACATTAAGACCGTATTCGCCCGTGTCATCTTTAGAAAATATAAAAAAATCAAAAACCTTATTTTCAACAAAATCAAGATAAATTTTATTTACCTCAAAGTTTCTTTTTCTTGTATCAAGGTAATCGTTTAAAATTTCTTTTGGGATATTGTGGGGTTTTTCTTTTTTTAATTTTTTAACTTTTGCTTTATGAAAATCATAAGAGAATGAATAAATCTCTTTACCCCACTTATTCCAGTATTCTTTTTCTTCTTCGTTTATATTATTGTTTGAAATTCTCATTATGCTTGATGTTGCATAAACTTTCAAATTTTTATTATTTCTCTTTTTTTCTTTAAGTATTTTATTTAATTCAAAAAGCCTAACTTTGATTTCATCAATGGTTTCATTTGACCTTCTTGATGAAACTAAGCCGCCGTATATTAAAGTGTCAAGAGATAAAACAATAAGGTCGGTTTTTTCTATATTTTTAAGCCACTCAAAAATAGAATTTCTGTCCGATATTTTATATAAACCCCCCATCAGCGATTTTTTTGGAAGCCTCACATCTAAACTTTTGTGAAGTTTAGAGATTTCTTTTGTAAGGCTATATGTTATAGGACGGTTATCAATAGGAAGGAAGTGAATTTTTTTCATAAAATTATTTTACATCAAGCGGTGTTTGATTTACAATAAGCCTGTAGAAAGTTTATATTTTGGATTAAAACGGGGAGTAAATGCAATTTGGCATTAAAGAAGTATTAAAAAATACGCAAGGAACCCTAATTCAAGGGGATATTGAGGATGACATAAGTTTATTTAATATATCATCTGATACAAGAAAAATAGAAAAAGGCGATTTTTATCTTCCGTTGAGAGGCGAAAATTATGACGGGCATTCTTTCATAGACAGTGCCGTTCAAAAGGGTGCAATAGGGTATTTTACTCAGGATAAAACAAAAGTAATAAAAGATGCCAAATTTATAATCTATGTTAAAAACACTCTTGTTGCATACCTTAAACTTGCAAAATACATAAGGGATAAAATTAACCCCACGGTTATCGCAATTACGGGTTCATCAGGCAAAACAACAGTTAAAGAAATGTTATATAGCGTATTAAATACGACATATAAAACCCATAAGACCATCTTAAATCATAACAACGAAATAGGTCTTTGTCAGACAATGTTTCAAATGCCTTGTGACACACAATTTCTTGTGCTTGAGATGGGAATGAGAAATTTGGGAGAGATTGAACTTTTGTGTAAGTATTCAACCCCTGATATCGGGATAATTACCAATATAGGTACGGCTCATGTTGAACTTTTGGGAAATATTGAAAACATTGCAAGAGCAAAATGCGAAATTGCAAGCCATTTGAATAAAAAAGGCCTTTTTGTCGCTCCCGATTGCGATAAAATTAAAAAATTCCTTTCTTATGAAGGAGAAAAAAAATACGTTTCGATTGATATGTCGGATGATATACAAATTAAAAAGGGTGTTTCATCTTTCAGATATGAAAATGTCGAATATAAACTCTCAATTGAAGGAGAACACAACATCCAAAACGCACTTCTTGTAATTGAGGCTTCAAAAAGGGCAGGGGTCAGCATTGAAAATATTAAAAAAGGGCTTTTTGAATTTAAGCCCATAGAAAAAAGATGGGAAATATCAAATATTTCAGGAATTGATTTTATAAACGACAGTTATAATGCAAACCCCGAATCAATGAAAGCTGCCATAAAAACCTTTTTATCCGTTTATAGGCCCCCTCTTGTCCTTGTTCTTGGTGATATGGGAGAACTTGGAAAAGATTCCATAAAATACCACAAAGAAATAGGAGAATTTATTTCTTCATACAATAAAAAAGATAGCGGCATAGAACTTTTAACGGTGGGCGAGCTTGCAAGGTTTATCTTAAAAGCTTCAACTTTTGAAGGAAAAAGCTTTAAGACAAATTTAGATTGTGCAAAGTATATTAAAGAAAACATAAAAGAAGGTACAACCGTTCTTTTAAAAGCATCGAGATTTATGAAATTTGAAGAATTGATTGAGGCGATAAAACAACTATGATAATGATGGCAGTGTCAGCTTTGATAACAATTACCCTGTGTCTTTTGTTCGGGGTTCCTTACCTTGAATTTATGAAAAAAAAGACATACGAACAGTATATAAGAGAAGAAGTTCAAATGCTTCATGCAAAGAAAAATAAAACTCCTACCACAGGCGGTGTTTTTATTGTTCTTTCAATAATTTTTGGTTCTTTAATTGCGCTATTTATGGCGCAGGAACTTTCCACAAGGGCAATTATTGTTCTTATGACCCTGATTTTTTATATGTTTACGGGCTTTGAAGATGATATAAAAAAGATTAAAGGGAAACAAAACGAAGGTTTAAGCCCGAGGGCTAAACTTGCGCTCCAAATTGCAGTTTCCATGCTTCCTTCTTTCTATTTGATTTTTCAAAATCAGGCTCAATTAACCCTTTTTGGGCTCCATATAGAGCTTGGATATCTTTATCCTCTTTTTGCGGTTTTTATGATTGTAGGTTCATCCAATGCGCTTAATTTGACTGACGGGCTTGACGGGCTTGCATCGGGAACTTCATTTTTTGCATTTTTAGCATGTGCAATTATATGTCATATCGGGGGATATAACGATATTGCAATAATTTCAATCTCAGCCTCATTTGCCTGTCTTGGATTTTTATACTTTAACAAATACCCCGCTAAAATATTTATGGGCGATACAGGCTCTCTTGCGCTCGGCGGAATGCTTGCTACAATTGCAATTATGGGCAAGTTTGAACTCTGGCTCATCCCTATTGCCTTTATTTTTATATCGGAAACTCTATCCGTTATGTTACAGGTTGCAAGTTTTAAATTAACCGGAAAGAGGATATTTAAAATGAGCCCTATTCACCACCACTTCGAATTATCGGGGTGGAGCGAAAAAAAGATAGTGGCAGTTTTTTGTATGTTAGCTTTAATTACGGGTGCTGCCGCTATTTGGGGGTATATAGTTCAAAAAACACTGTATGGCGGTTAAAAAAATGGATTTAAAGAATAAAAAAGTTTTATTATTGGGTTATTCCCTCACGGCAAGAAAAAGTGCACCGTACTTTATTAAGCGGGGTGCAAACGTTTATATTTCAGAATATAATAGTGAGCCAAACGATAAAAAAGAATTAAATGAACTTTTGGCTCTTGGCTTGAAGGTTGAATTTAACGGACATAGCGACGAATTTATAAAAGATGCCGATTTGTGTATAATATCCCCCTCTATAAAGGATAGTTCGCCCGTTTTATCCAAAATAAAGTGTCCTATTTATTCTGATATTGAATTTGTCGGATGCAGCTTAAATTACCACGATAGAATGGTTCTTGTAACGGGGACAAACGGTAAAACCACAACCACGATGCTGACTTCTCATGTTTTATCGAAAAAATTCAATGCCCCTTATACGGGAAATGTCGGCGTTCCGCCTTTATATGTACTAAAAGATGAAACTCCCGATTATCTTGTCGTTGAGGCAAGTTCATATCAATTGCATTATTCAAAAAATTTGAAATGCAAAATATCAATCTTATGCAACATTACTCCCGACCATATTTCATGGCACAATGGCATGGAAGGGTATATAAAAGATAAAACGGACATTTTAAAAAGAGCAAATAAAGATTCATACGTTGTTTTAAATTATGATGACCCTTACACCAAAACATTTAAAGACGACATAAAAGCAAACATATTCTACTTTTCTCTAAATAAAATAAATGAAAAAAATGTCTGCTATCTGCATCACAACTCAATTTATTTCGGTGAAGAAAAAATTATTGATACAAACGAGATAAATATGGCGGGAAACCATAACTATCAAAATGTTATGTGTGCAATTATCGCATCTAAAATACTCAATATGGATAATGATACCGTAAAAAACGCAATAAAGGAATTTAAAAGCCCCTCTCACAGGCTTGAATTTATAACAAAAATAAATAACACAAGCTATTATAACGATTCAAAAGCAACAAACCCCGAAGCCTCAAACGTGGCAATAAATTCTTTTCCGAACAAAAAAGTTAATTTAATTGCCGGCGGAAGGGATAAAAACACTCCCTTGGATGAATTTGTCGGGTATATTAAAAACAGGATAAATAAAGTCGTTTTAATAGGTGAAGCCAAAGAAAGATTTAAAATTGCCTTGAATAATGTCGGATTTAACAATGTGGTTTATAAAGACACACTGAATGATGCAATTGATGAGGCTTCTAATGATGGCCCCGATATTGTTTTGTTTTCACCGGCATGTGCAAGTTTTGATATGTTTGAAAATTTTGAAGTAAGAGGAGAAAAATTCAGAGAATATGTCCTACAGAAAAGAATTGCCGAATAATTTCACGGAGGAGGACGGTTATATAATATCTCCTCCGGACAGAACGCTTGTAATTATTACGATTTTTCTTGTAATAATAGGTATTATGGCAATTTTTTCGGCGGGCTCATCCAAAGCAATAGCAGAAAACCTTTCCCCCCTTCATTTTACGATAAGGCAGTTAATCTGGCTTGTGGGCGGAATTATCGGTGCGGGTTTTTTAACAAGGTATGATTATAAAAAACTAAAAAAATACTCTCTAACCCTTCCGATTATTGTGATTGTTTTGCTTGCGCTTGTTCAATTTACCCAATTCGGGCTCACTGTAAACGGAGCAAAAAGGTGGTTTGTTTGCGGGCCCTTGCAATTTCAGCCTTCAGAGTTTGCAAAACCCGCCGTAATATTAATGTTTGCAACCATATTTTCAAAAAATATATCGCTTTTTGACCCCAAAAAATTTCCACACTACATTCTGTTTGGAATAATGCTTCTTTTTATATATAAACAACCCAACTTATCAATGATAATCCTTCTTTTGATGACAACCATTTCCATAATGTATATGTCGGGCGGCGCATCCTTAAAACAGATACTATTCTCCGTTGCGGGATTTTCTTTTTTAGCAAGTATGTTCATAAAAGACTACCAAAAACAAAGGATTTTAGTCTGGCTTGACCCCAATAAAGACCCCTTAAATGCGGGTTACAACATAATTCAATCTTTAATTGCCTTTGCTTCGGGCGGATTTTTCGGGGTCGGATACGGAAATTCAAAGCAGAAACTTTCATGGCTTCCCGAGGGGCATACGGACTTTATATTTGCCGTTATAGCTGAGGAGGTTGGCTTTTTGGGGTGTTTTTTCATAATTTGCCTTTTTGCAATGTTTGTTCAAAGGGGGTTTGTTATAGCAACAAGAAGTCCCGATTTATTCGGTAAATTGGTTAGTATGGGTATAACATTTTCAATAGGATTTCAGGCATTAATGAATATGTCAGTTGCAAGTTCGGCAGTTCCCGCAACGGGTATTCCGCTTCCCTTTATAAGTTACGGCGGAAGCTCACTTTTTATTTCTTTATGTATGCTTGGGGTTCTTTTAAATATATCTAAAAAAAGAGTACAAAGGATAAGACCATACAATGAACAAAGATATTACAACAACTAAATTTTTTATAACCGGCGGAGGAACGGGCGGGCACATTTATCCTGCCATTTCCGTTATAGAGGAACTTATAAAAAGGGGTGCAAAACGTGAAAATATATTTTATATAGGAAACAAAAATAACCCCGAATATAAAATTTCAAAAGATAAAAATTACAACTTTTTATCGGTTGAGATTTTCGGAATGCCGAGAAAATTGACCTTAAGATTTATAAAATGGGTGTTTTACCTTTTGATATCTTCAATTAAATCCTGTCTTTACCTTTTAAAATATAAACCGGATGTTGTCTTTGCAACGGGGGGATATGTTTGTGCGCCCACACTTTTTGTTTCTAAACTGTTTAAGGTCCCCTATGTTTTACATGATTCAGACTGTTTCCCCGGTATTGTGACAAGAAGTTTTTCATCCTGTGCAAAAGGGGTTAACCTTGCGTTTTATGATGCAAAAAAATATATAAAATCAAAAAATATCCATAACTACAATAACCCCGTTCGGGCAGATTTCTTTGAAACCTCAAAAGAGGATGCAAGAAAAATTCTAAATATCAATGATGAATTTTTGATACTTATAATGGGGGGTTCTCAGGGGGCAAAATCCATAAACGAGGCTGCCATTGATTTTATAAACGAATATAAAGAAAGGTCTGATATAAAAATTATTCTTCAAACGGGAAGAAAAAATTATGAAGATGTTATAAAAAATATTAAAATTCCCTCCAATACAAGAATTGAGCCTTACTTTGATAAAATGGCGCTTCCTATACTGGCAGCGGATTTAATAGTGTCAAGGGCAGGCTCTATCAGTATTTCAGAAATTTTATCGGCAAAAACTCCTTCCATTCTTGTTCCGTACCCCTATGCCGCAGCAGACCACCAGCGAATAAACGCAAAGTCAATCAAAGATAAAAATGCAGCTCTTTATTTAGAAGATGAAGATTTAAAAAAGGGTGCTCTTAAAAATTTAATTAAAGAACTTATGGAAAATAAAGAAGAATACGAACAAATCAAAAAAAACGCATCCGATTTGGGTAAAGATTTCCACCTTGCAACGGAAAAAATCACGGATTTATTATTGAGCGCCCTATAGGAAATATTACTATGGTTCAATTAAGGAGCAAGGACAAGTTTAAAATTGACTTAGGGCTTGACAGAGTAAAAAAAGTTTTAGCCCTGTTTGATAACCCGCAAGATAAAGTTAAATATATTCATATAGCGGGAACAAACGGCAAAGGTTCCGTTTGTGCCATACTGGAAGCGATTTTAATTCAGGATAAAAGAAAAAAAATAGGAAAGTATACAAGCCCCCACCTTTTTAATTATACGGAAAGATTTTCAATAGACGGAGTTAACATTAAAGAGGATGAATTTAATTCTTTAGTTGAAAGGGTGGATAGTGTTGCCAATTCTAACGGTATAAATTTGACCGAATTTGAAATTTTAACCGTCGTTTGCTTTATATATTTTGCCAAAAACAATGTCGATATAGGGATTTTAGAAACGGGGCTTGGCGGAAGATTGGATGCAACAAACGTAGTCGTTCCTATTTGTTCTGTAATTACTTCAATTTCATACGACCATAAAGAAATTTTAGGAGATACAATTGAAAAAATTTCTTATGAAAAGGCGGGCATATTAAAAAAAGGTGTGAAGTGCGTATTTTTAAAAGAAAACAGGGGGTATGAAACTTTATTAAAGGAAGCTCAAAAAAAAGGTGCCATTTTAATTAATGATAATATAGAGCTTAGTGTTGAAAATGGTTTTGCAACAATAAACAATAAAAAAATTCCTTTTAATTTAAGAGGGGACTTTCAAAAAGAAAACCTGAAACTTGCACTTTTAGCACTCGATGCGCTTGAGTATAAAATACCTTTCAAAACAATAGAAGATGCCCTAAAAAAAGTCAGGTGGAAATTCAGGATGGAAGAATTAAATAAAGATAATCAAAAAGTTCTGGTTGATAGCTGCCATAATCCTGATGGTGCAAGGGTTTTAGATGAATACATAAATAAATACCACAAAAGAGAAAAAATAAAATTTATATATGGAACACTTTCAAATAAAGACTATAAAAGCGTTTTAGATATTTTATATAAAAAAGAGTATGACTTTTGTTTTTATGAATTTGATTATCCAAACTCTCTAAAGTATGAAGGATTGGGAGAATACAAAAATAAGTTAAGAAAAATTACTAATCCTGTTTCAGAAATAAAAAAGGGTGGCTTTGATTTAGTTATATTGTGCGGTTCAATTTATATGCTCGGGGAAATATTTTCTAATACCTGCAAATAGGCAAAAAAAAATATTCAAGGGTTTTAAAAAAATAAAAAAGGTATAAAAACTATGAAAATTTCTCCTATTAGATACAATCCATATTCCAATTTCATAAACTATAAAAAGCAAAATAAATTGCACAATAGCCCTCTTATAAACCAAAATAAAGAACTTCCCGTAAAAAACGATTTAATGCTTGCTTTTTGCGGAGGACAAAGCCTTAATCTTGCCCAAACTAAAAAACAAATTGATAAATTCGGCAAATATCCTGACGGCATTAAAGAATTAATAGAAAAAGAACTTGAAAATTCTAACCCCGAAAATAAAACCTTAATTGATATACATAAAGAAAAATATAAAAAACTTTTAGAGTTTGAAACCTTAGATGATATTAAAAAGGCATATCCTGAATTTAGGGATGTTTTATCTGACAGTGAAATTGAGTATCAGGAAAATTCTTTTATAGGGGATGTTAAAAGAGGAGAAATTGAATACTTTGATCCCGATATTGATTTATCCGTTCAGTTAATTCAACTGTATTATGGCGAAGGGTTTTCCCTTACAGACCTTAAAAATCAATTTGCGGGAAAAAATATATATCGGGCATTTGAAAAATTAAACATACCAAGGCTCAATAGACTGTATGGAAATTACCTCAAACTTTCGGATAAAAACTATAACGAAAGATTTACCAAAAGCCTGTCTGAAAAATTAAAGGAAGTAAAAGCTTCAAAAATTGAAAGACAAGAAGGGGTATACATTCCAAAAGGGCCTTTAAGCGAGGAACATAAAGCAAAAATTTCAAACGGTCTAAAGAAATTTTATACGGAACACCCCGACAGACTGTCCGATATGTCTAAAAGACAAATTGAATATTTTATGAACAACCCCGAAGAAAGGGAAAAATTTTCTCAGGTTCTTTTGAGAGCATGGGATTACAAAGAAGCCGATTCTGTTAAAAGGGCACTTAGTAAATTTATGGGGGCAAAAAATCTTAATAATGATGAGCTTGCCAGAATATGTGTCGGCGAAAATAAGAAATTGAAAGATTTTTGGAATAAAAATCCATGGGCAAAAGATAAATTTTCACACTGTATGAAAAAATCATGGCAAAGGCAAAGTGAACTGGGTGAAATGGACGCTATATATGAACCTGTTTATTATTTGCAATGGCTTCCCGATGAAATAAAACATAAAGTTGCAGAGCAACATAAAAATGTAATTAGTGCATCAAATTTAAACAGAACTATGACAACCGCCATGCTTGACCCAAGAGATATTGAAAGAACCGGAGCGCTCACCAGACAGACAAATACAATGAAACAAGCAGTACGGTGTGCGGTAGACTATTTGAATGCTAACGAAAATGTTGCTTCAAGTGTTATAGACGCTACGCTGCTTGCATTTTTTATGGGATTTGAAGAATTTGAAAAAATTGCAACCGAAAGAAATTCAAAAGAGGATTTGGAAGCGTATAAATTATATACGACATACTTTTTGCACAAGCTAAAAGACGAAATTAACGCCGGTGACGGGGTATTGTACGGAGCAAGCGCTCAAAAACTTTATTTTGATATGTCAAAACAAATGATGAGTTTGGGAGATTTAGAATGCTTACATTGTATTGATAAATCAATGAATAGGGCATATAAAATTTTGAAGAAATCGGATAATAAGACAAAAAGTAATATTATAAACGGGCATGTAAGAAATTTGCTAAATAAGGTGAATAAGAATGCAACAAAGGCGGAAGAATAATTTCTCCCGCCTTTTTATATTTTAAAATTAATTAGTATTTAACGGTATTTTTTAACTGTGTAAAATCGTCCGCTGCGTTTTTCTTTATCGTGTTTAAGTCCTCTTTTGCTTGTCTTTGAATAACTTGAACACCTTCTTTTGAAGATTTAATATTTTCTTTTATTTGTTGCTTTTTCGCTTCGTTTTGTTTTTGTAATTCTAATTTTTTTTGATTGTAGTTTTCCTGTTGTTTTTTGTACTGTGACTGTTGTTCGTTTATTTTGTTTTGAATTTGTTCTCTTTTTTGTTGAAGCGCTTCTTTGTTTTGTGCTTTTGCATTTTCATAAGCCCGTTGTCTTTCTTGTCTTGCTTGTTGATATGCATTTTGGCCTGCCTGACTTTCAAGTTTGGCTTTGTCAATCATTTGGGTGAACGGAACCATTTGTTTTGTTTGAACCTGAGTTTCTGCTGCTATTGCAGGGGCAACAACTAATGTAAGTGCAATTAAAAATAAAGCTTTTTTCATTTTTTAACTCCTTTTTTGGATTTTAATCTTAATTATATAACTTTTTAGTAACTGTTATTTATCCCGTTGTTTATTATCCTTTAGGATTAAAAGTTTTTTGAATTTTTAATTTTGTTGATGCAATTTTAAAAAGATTGGATATGGTTTTGCATGAAGTTTTAACGCATGGTTTTGGAAATTACGCTTAGAAAAACTTTAGTGTGGCTTTTTTTATTCCACCTCTTTTTCGTTTTTGCCTGCTTTGTTGAAGTATGGGCTCAAACTTTGAAAGTTTGGGCTTGGTGGGACTCGAACCCACGACCAAAAGATTAAGAGTCTCCTGCGCTACCAACTGCGCCACAAGCCCAAATATTTAATCCAATGTGCGAAACTCCCGGAGATGGATTCGAACCACCGTAAATAGATCCAGAGTCTATTGTCCTGCCGCTAGACGATCCGGGACTATATCTAAATTCTACTATTAAAAAATTTAATTGTAAAACTATTTTTTATAAAGGTATTTCATAATAATCAAAGATTGTAATTCAGACTTTTTTGAAAGCTCATTATTGTTTTTTTCTTTTAAAATGCGGTTCAATTCTTTAAAAGCTAACCTGTTCATCTGTCTTATAAAGGCTCTTTTTTGTATGTATACATCAAGAGAAACATTAGAATTTCTGTAGGAGTATCTTTGTATTTTGCCGTTTTTTATCTGTTGATTTAACTCTTTTGTATCCGTTATACAAAATCTTATAAAATTCTTTTTCAAAGGTTCAATATAAATGTTTGTTTCATAATCTATGCAATATAAATCTAAAATTAAGGGTTCTGTTGTATCCGTGCTAAGTTCAAGTAATCTTATAAAATCGTATATTGTGTCATTATTTTTCCTAAATATAAATTCAACTTTATGCCCGAGAGAATAAAATGACATACAAAAAGTTTCATTTTCATAGTCATAATCCAAGGTTGCTTTTTCTATGCATTCAACCCTTTTTGGCAAGGAATTTGAAAGCACAAAAGCAATCTCCTTTTCCCAAATAAAATTTCGAAATAAAAAGTCTGAATCTTTTCTTTTGTATTTTATACCGGTTAACATATTTTAATTCCGTTAATTAAAATTTATCATAAACAATAAAAATCTTTAAAAATTTTGCAAAAAACCTCTCTTATAATGTAAAATCTTATTGAAAATATGGGGAGTATTATAAGTGGAAAAATCAAAAGTTTATTTTACAAAAGAAATTACACCAAATAGTCTTATTAAAATCTATCAGGCAATAAACAGAAACCTTAAAGGAAAGGTTGCTATTAAAATTTCAACAGGAGAGCCCGGCGGGCATAATTTTTTGCAGCCTTCATTGATTAAAGATTTTGTAAACAGTTTAAACGGCACAATTGTTGAATGCTGCACTGCTTATGAAGGAAAAAGAATGGACCCCAAGCTTCACTGGCAGGCAATTAAAGACCACGGGTTTTTAGATATTGCGCCCGTTGATATTATGGACGAGTTTGGTGAAATCCCTCTTAAGGTTAATGGCGGTTTTCACTTAAAAGAAAACATAGTGGGTGCCCATATTGAAAATTACGATTCGTTTGTAATTTTATCCCACTTCAAAGGGCATTTGATGGCAGGTTTTGGCGGTGCGCTTAAAAATATAAGTATTGGAATTGCATCTACGGCGGGCAAAACCAATATCCATACCGCAGGTTTTACAAAAGACCCCTCGATTTTATTTGACCACCTTCCCCCTCAGGATTATTTTCTTGAATCCATGGCGGATGCATGTGAGTCTGTGATAAGTTATCTCGGCAAAGAAAATATGGTTCATATCAGCGTTGCAAACCGACTTTCAATTGATTGCGATTGCGATTCAAACCCTCATGAGCCCGAAATGGCCGATATAGGGATTTTTGGTTCGGATGACCCCGTTGCGCTTGATCAGGCATGCTATGATGCCATCATAAATTCAAAAGATGAAAAGAAGGCTTCTTTAATTGAAAGAATGAATTCAAGACACGGCATTCATATTGTGGAAGCGGCGCAAAAACTGGGCTTAGGGAATAGAGATTATGAGATAGTTTCTATCGACTGATTTTTTTACAAATTACAATTGCAATTGCCTTTGTTCTGTCATGGGATAAAGAAAGACTAAAGTTGTAGTCTTTAAAAGATTTATCCAAATTCAAATAGGGCTTTCCATTTTCTTTATTTAAAACTTCTATTTCATTCATTTTATAGGGGATTTTTAATTCGGACACACATTTTATGAATGCTTCCTTGGCGCAAAACCTTGCGGCAAGGTGCATTTTCGGGTTTTTATACGAAAAGCAATATTCTATTTCGTTTTTTGAAAAGACTTTTTTTATAAAAGAATCTTCCTTGCTTTTATATTTCTCAAAGCGCTCAATGTCCTCTATATCAATGCCAACATCAAACATTAAAACCCCTTTTTTAAAAATTATAAAATAATTATCCTTTGTATAGGTTTTATAGTCAAGAAAAAGAGCAGCCATAAAATTTTATTCCATAATTTATGTCTTGAAATCTATAAAACAATTTGATAAAATAAAATTGTACTAAAATATAGATGGGAGTTTAATTTATGACGAATTTGTTTGGAGCTTACCCCC
>CANRHZ010000006.1 GCA_947630535.1 Candidatus Gastranaerophilales bacterium
CCTCATCCGTTATTACTCTAAACGGAAATACACTTGAATTTCCAACATCTGTAAATAAATTAAATAATGTATTAACAAATGCCCAAAATAAAGCAACGGATACGGATGCTGCCGCTTTTGAAACTGTAAACGGTGAATCAATAGCACTTTTTTATAATCCCACTTGTGAATCAGACCATCAGGATAAAAACCACTATGCAGGTCAAGTATTTTGTGTAAATATGATATATGATCTTAACGGTTTAAAAGGGCCAAATGAAGTCGGAAAAGATGTTGGGTTTATGACCGTACTTTATAGAGCAAACAGTGTCGTTGTTGCTCCAAATCCATTTTTAACCAATGCTGGAATTGGCACGTCCTATCCTAAAGAAGGTGCAACCGGAGATTCAAAAAATGATGCAGCCGACCTTTGCACAAAACAGAGTGAAGATGTTAAGCTCCCGGATAGAGATGAATTAGTCTCAATGTTTGTTAATGCTAAATTAATAGACATGCTTGGATCGCAAGGTTTCTGGTCCGGCTCAGTCATTTCTTCGGGCCAAAGCGGGCTTGCATGGGCGCAAGGCATGGATACAGGTATACGTGAAAGATGTAGCCGCACACGTACGCAATATGTTCGTTGTTTAAAAAAATAATTTAAATTAGTCTTATATTAAAATCTCGCAATTTATTTTTTAAACTTGCGGGATTTTTTTATATTTTAAAATTTTAGTTGTTTGTATGTTTTTATGGTTTTAGCCAGACTTTTTTGGTTTTTATTCTGATATCTTTGGTTTTTTTACTCTCCTTGTATACTTTTTTTCATGCCCCGATATGGCATAATTTGGATGCTTTTTACCTATACCCTTTGAACAGGGATAAAAAATCTTATAGTCTTGAAATCTATAAAACAATTTGATAAAATAAAATTGTACTAAAATATAGATGGGAGTTTAATTTATGGTTAAATTGTTTGGAGCTTACCCCCCCCCCCCAAGGGATTAGGCGGATTTACTTTAGCTGAAGTATTGATAACACTAACGATAATAGGTATCGTTGCAGCGATAACGCTACCTTCATTATTAGTTAATGTCAATGACAAAGCATGGAATGCTCAAAGAAAAGCCTTATACGCAAGAATGAGTCAAGCAATAGGAGAGATGGATAGTATTTCAGGTTACGGCTCATCAAACGGGCAAAGTGAAGAAGAAATAAAAGAAGGCGTCGCAGAAGCCTTTATAATTGATGGTTTATCAAAAGTTTATCGTGTTCAAAATGTATGTAATAAAAATAACCTCACTGCATGCGGAATTCCATCAAGTATAATTACATTGGATGGAAACACTATGGTTTTTCCAAAAACAAGAGAAGATCTTAATGAGGATGCATCACAAGCAATGGATACTGATGCTGCCGCCTTTGAAACCGTTAACGGGGAATCTATTGCTCTCTTTTACAATCCAACATGTGAATCTGACCATCCAAATGAAAGCCACTATGCAGGTCAAGTATTTTGTGTAAATATGATATATGACCTAAACGGCCTAAAGGGGCCAAACGAGGTTGGAAAAGATGTTGGTTTTATTACGGTACTCTATAGGACAAATAGCGTTGTTGTAGCCCCAAATCCATTCCCAAGTGATGCAGGAAATGGCGCATCTTATCCAAAAAGCGGGGCAACAGGTAATGCTGCAAATGATGCTTCAAGTCTTTGCACCAAACAGGCAGATGATGCAAGGCTCCCCGATAGAGATGAACTTGCTTCAATGTATATAAACCGTTCTTTACTTGGTATGACATCCGATGACTACTGGTCAGCTTCTGTAGTATCTTCAGGTTCAGATGGGTTTGCGTGGGAGCAGGCCATGTACTATGGGCTCCGCTACAGGGATACCCGCTCGCACATTGACAATGTTCGCTGCGTTAAAAGATAATTATGCCATCCCATAAAAATTCTTGCGGGATTTTTTATATCTTGAAAGTTAAAAATGATTTGATAAATAAAATAGTAATAATTATAGCCCGTTAATTTCGGGCTATAATTTTTTTTGGTTTAAATCCGCTATTTTATGACTTAAGTTTAATTATTCAAGCCCAAGGTTTGTTTGAGATGTGTTATCATCTTCGGGACTTTTTTCTATAATTTCTTTGTCATCTGATTCATCAGGGTCAATAATCTTATTTACGGAAACCACACTGTCACCTTCTTGAAGGTTTTGAACCTTAACTCCGGTTGCGGGGCGCCCTTGTCTTGAAATATCTGATGCACTAACTCTTGTAACCACACCGTTAGCTGAAACTACCATTATTTCGTCTTTTTCTTCCACTATGGTGAGTGCCACGAGCCTTGAAGATGATGTCTTAAACTTCGTTGCAATTAAGCCGAGCCCGCCTCTATTTTGAGGTCTGAATTCTGACAGTTTGGAGCGTTTCCCGAAACCGTCCGAAGTTAAAACAAGTAAATCGGCATCATAGTCCCTTGGAACAACGTCACAACCTATAATTGTGTCCCCTGTTCTTAACTTCATTGAGTTAACCCCTCTTGCTGACCTTCCAAGAGGCCTTAAATCCGAAATAGCAAACCTGATTGCCATACCGCAAGCCGTTCCTATAATAACTTCGTCATTATCTTTTGCAAGCTTAACCCAATTTAGAGTATCGTTTTCTTCCAAAGTGATGGCTATTATGCCCGACCTTCTAATATTTGAGAAGTTATCAAGACTTATGCGCTTAATATATCCTTCTTTTGTAAGCATTATAAGGTTTGTTGCAGAGTCAAATTTAGAAACCGGAACAACCGCCGTAATTTGTTCATTTTGTTCAATCGGAAGGACATTTATAATCGGAAGCCCTTTTGATTGCCTTGAGCCTTCGGGGAAATCATAGACATTTAAACTGTATACAATTCCTTTAGAGGAGAAGAAAAGAACCTTGTCGTGCATTTTTGCGGTGAAGAAATGTTCAACATCGTCATCCTCTTTTGTTTTCATTCCGCCCTTTCCTCTTGTTGCACGGTTTTGCCTTTCAAAAGTATCAAGCGAAATTCTTTTTATATACCCTTGGCGGGTGATAAACACTGCCATTGAGGTGTTAGGGGTTAAATCCTCAATGTTTAATTCCCCCTGCTCCGGCAGGATTTGAGTTTTTCTTTCGTCCCCGTATTTTTCTTTATCTTCGTCAAGTTCCTGTTTAATAATGGTTAAAATTTTATTTCTGTCCGCAAGGATTGCTTCGTACTCTTTAATTTTATCCAACAGGTCGTTGTATTCTGCTCTTATTTTATCTTGTTCCAAGCCCGTTAAACGTCTTAACTGCATTTCCAAGATTGCATTTGCCTGATCAACATCAAGCCCGAATCTGTTCATTAAGCCTTCTCTTGCAGCATCAGTTGTTTTGGATTTTTTAATCAATTCAATAACTTCATCCAGTGCATTTAGGGCAATCATTAAACCTTCTAATATGTGCGCTCTGGCTTTTGCCTTTTTGAGGAAGAAAATGGTTCTTCTTGTGATGACTTCAACCCTGTGCTCAACAAATTCGTTTAAAACTTCATAAAGGTTTAAAAGTCTTGGTTGTTGTCCGACAAGCGCAACCATATTAACTCCGAATGTTGTTAAAAGCGGAGTTTGTTTATAAAGATTATTTCTTACAACATCAGGTTTTGCATCTCTTTTTAATTCAATAACAATTCTGATGCCTTCTCTGTCTGATTCATCTCTTATGTCTGAAATTCCTTTAACTTTTTCATCTTTAACGAGTTCGGCTATTTTCATAATAAGCTGCGCTTTATTTACCTGATAAGGAAGTTCGGTTACGACAATTGCCGTTTTTGATTGTTTTCCCGCCCCCCCTTGAATTTCTTCAATTGAAGAAACGGCAGACATTTTTATCGAACCTCTGCCCGTTTCATAAGCTTTTTTAATTTCTGATGTACCTATTATTGTTGCAGCAGTGGGGAAATCAGGCCCTTTTATATATTCCATTAACCCTTCGTTTGTAATTTCGGGATTATCAATTAAAGCTTTTGTCCCGTCTACAATTTCGCACAGATTGTGCGGAGGTATGTTTGTTGCCATGCCGACGGCAATACCCGAAACACCGTTTAATAAAAGCATTGGTAATCTTACAGGCAATACGGCGGGTTCTTGAAGCGAGCCGTCAAAGTTTGGCATAAATTCAACCGTTTCGCAATCAATATCCGCAAGCATTGAGGTTGTAATTTTGTGCATTCTTGCTTCGGTATACCTCATAGCTGCGGCAGAGTCTCCGTCAACCGAACCGAAGTTCCCATGTCCGTCAACCGTTAAATATCTTGTTGCAAAGTCTTGAGCCATACGAACAAGCGCTTCATAAACGGAAGAATCGCCGTGGGGATGGTATTTACCCAAAACTTCTCCGACTATTCTGGCACACTTTTTAAATGGCTTATCGGGCGCCATACCAAGTTCATTCATTGCAAAAAGTATTCTTCTGTGAACAGGTTTAAGCCCGTCCCTTACATCGGGAAGCGCACGTCCTATAATAACACTCATTGCATAATCTATATAAGAGCGTTTCATTTCATCTCTGATATTAACGGGTACAATTTTCCCGTGATCAAATAAATTAGTTTGACTCAAAATTTAACTCCTCAAAAATCTGTATGTGCTTTTATACACAACATTATTGTACTACAAGAAAATTATAATTTGCAAATTTATTAAATTAAAAAAGTTTGAATGCTTTTTATTTTTTTGTTAATTTTAAACTATGCTAGAAGTTACAAGTTTGATAAATTTAGAATTAAATGGGCAGAAGGTTAATAAAAAAGATACAATAACCAGATTAAGACCCCTCGTGAATAAAAATACAATTGCTTTAGCTCAGGTTGACCCTATAGTTGGAGATATTGAATACAACTTTAACAAAGCAAAAATATTCATTGAATGGGCAAATGAACTCAAGCTCGGTGCAATAATTTTTCCGGAACTGTTTTTGATGGGATATCCCGTTTTCGATATTATAGACAGATTTCCCTGTATAGTTCAAAAAAATATAGAATACTTAGAAAAGCTTGCAAAGCTAACGGGCAAAACAAAGGTTTTAATCGGCTTTTGTGAATTTAACAGGTTTTATATCGGTAAGAGATATTTTAACTCGGTTGCGGTTCTTCAAGATAAAAAAATCGAAAAAATAATAAGAAAAACACTTTTGCCTGTGTATTCGGAATTCAATGATGCCAGATACTTTCAATCAGCAGAATTCAATCCGAAAGAAAGAATTGTTGAAATAGGAAGCTTAAAGGCAGGGATTGTAATTTGCGAAGAAAACTGGGCGGATAAGGATTTCTTTGATACTCCCGTATACGGGTTTGACCCTGTAGATGAGATTGTTAAAACGCAAAAACCCGACATTATAATCAACTGTTCATCTTCACCTACACGTGCCAAAAAAGAGCAGCTTTTAAACAACATGCTCTCTTTTGTATCAAAAAAACACTCTACCCCGATTGTATATGTTAATCAGGTAGGTTCAGTCGACAATATTACATTTTCGGGCTCATCAAGATGTTATGATTCCGAAGGTAAAATAATTGCAAGGGCAAAATCTTTTGAAGAACAGTTCTTTCTTTTTCAAATGCCCTCAAAAACTCCCGCTAAAAGCAATATAAACCATATTTTTTCTCTTCCCTCTGGTCTAGAGCAAAGTTTGAACGAGCAAAAGGCATTTTCTCTTGACTATGAACCTGATTTAGAGAGAACCTATCTTACAATAATAAGCTCCATTCGAAACTATTTCAAGAAAAACGGCTTCTATAGGGCGGTTCTTGGAGTTTCAGGCGGGCTTGATTCTTCCGTTTGTGCGGTTTTATTGTCTGATGCGCTCGGGAGCCAAAATGTATTTGCAATTTCAATGCCATCAAAAATAACAAGTTCTGAAAGTAAAACCGACGCAAAAAGGTTGTGTGAGAATTTGGGGGTTAATTACCTTGAAATACCGATTGTGGATATGGTAAATATTTCAAGTTCAACTTTTAGCGGTGTTTTTGATACGGTTCAAAAAAAATGGGATAAAAGATATAAAGCCCCCCTTACAATGGATAATATTCAGGCAAGAAGCAGAGCTATGATACTTTGGGGTGTTTCAAACGAGTTTGAAGGGACAATCCCTATTGCTACAAGCGACAAATCCGAACTATATATGGGTTATGCAACAATTAACGGAGATATGTCGGGCGGGTTTGCTCCCATTGCGGATGTTACAAAAACTAAACTCTTTGCTCTTGCAAGATGGTTAAATTCAAACAGAATTCAAAAAGATGTAATACCGAGAGAAATTATAAACAAGCGCCCCGGAGCCGAACTTGCGATAGATGAAAAAACGGGTAAACCTTTATTGGCGGAAGATGCGCTTATGCCATATGAATTTTTGGATGAAATTATATGGAGAATTGAAAATTTGCACCAAACAAAAGAAGAAATGTTAAAAGAGTGGTTTTTATATGAACACAAAAATAACATTACAAACAAACAAAAATCAGAATGGATTGATAAATTTTATAAAAGGGTACAAAGCGCATTATTTAAATGGTCAATTATGCCTCCATCCCCGATTGTGGATGCAAGGTCAATTAATAAGACCGAATACAACCAGCCGATTACTTCAAAACTCAAATTCTATTAAGCAAATTTGAGTTGAATTATTGTAAAAAATTTGTATATCAAATTTATTAATGTATAATTTTATTATCACTTTTAAAATTTAGAGAAGATGAAATTTAAAATACATAAAAATCTTATATCTTTATCTATAATCACATGCTTTATTTTTTCTTCATGTGCACCTTCTTATGCCATTAACCTTAAATTTTGGAAGAAAAATGATAAACAAAAACAAGAGCAGAATACAGATAATAATGTTAAAGAATACAATTCTTCAAACGAAACCCCAAATGAAGATGAGATTTTGCCCGATTCAAATATTGAAAGTGCCGAACAAATTGACTCTGACAGTGTTAATCAAGATGAAGATGATCTTGTTTATGTAAAAAGTTTTGAGGTGCTTGGAAATAATTTAATTGATGCATCCTTCATAAAAGGAATTGTATCAAGCAAAGAAGGACATATATACGATAGAAAAGCCGTTACAAAAGATTTAAATAACCTTTATGCAACGGGATACTTTACTCAAAATATAAGGGCGGTTCCGATTAAGCTTGATGACGGGAATATGCGCCTTAGAATTGTTGTTGAAGAAAACCCGCCCGTGACAGGCTTCACGATAGAGGGAAATAATTCAGTTCCAACGGCAGACATTTTATCAATTTTGGAGCCGCTTGAAGGCAAACCTCAAAATATAATTGAACTTAACCTTGCAATTGATCGTATACAAGAGCTCTATACTTCAAGGGGGTATATTCTTGCAAGGGTTTCCGATATGACAGATGACCCCGACGGTATAATCAACCTTAAGATAAGTGAGGGTACAATAGGGGATATAAAGGTAATCGGAAATAATAAAACAAAAGATTTTATAGTAAAGAGAAACATATTATCCTCAACAGGCGAAGTATACAACGAAAATGTTATGCGTACCGACATTATGCGCCTGATGGGAACACAAGCATTCAGAGATGTCCAAAGAGATATCGTAATGAATGAAAATACGGGATTGTATGATATTACAATTGAACTTGAAGAACAAAGGACGGGAAAAATTTCTTTAGGGGTCGGCGTTGATTCAAGTTCGGGGTTCTTTGGCTCGGTTGGTTTTGGTGAAAACAACTTTAGGGGCCTGGGACAAAAAATTAATTTAAATCTTATGGCCGGCACCGGTATCCTGATGAACGATAACAGTATCTTAAGACGTGCAAACTGGCAGGCTGAATTATCGTTTTTGGAACCCCATTTTAAAAAGGAAAATCAATCTTTAGGATTTAGAGCTTTTTATAGAAACTTTGGTTCGTATCAAGTGCCCCTTGCAATCGAAAAACGATACGGCGGTGATGTTACACTCGCAAGAGTGTTTGAAAAATACCCAAGGTTAACGGGAAGCGTTTCTCTCGGTGTTGAAGATGTCAACATAAGCGAAGGAGATTACGGCGAGATTAGCAACCTGTTTAGAGCGCACGGTCTTTCAATGTCACAAAGGGCAAAACAGTTGGAAGGCGGCTTTTATCTCAGGGCAATTCCCGCTATTGTATTTGACACAAGAGATAATCCAACCAACCCAAGACACGGTGTTGTTGCAAGAGTCAGCCTTGAAGAAGCGCTCGGGGTTTCATCGGATGCGGAAACATACGGAAAACTTGAAGGTGTTGTAAGAAAATTTATTCCTGCGGGTAAAAAATCTTCATTCGTTGTTACGGCAAGAGGCGGCGGCATGTTAAACGGCAATGTACCCGAATTTGCCATGTTTTCAATGGGCGGCCCATACTCGGTCAGGGGTTTCAATATATCTGAAGTCGGCATGGGTGAAGGCTATATGATGGGCAGTATAGAATACAGAACCCCGATACCTTTTATAGACAGACTTACTACAAACACTTTCATAAACAACATAAGGTTGGCTGCATTTGTTGACGGCGGCAAAGTATTCTCACAATCTTTAACGGACAAACTATATGACAGACCCGGTTATGCTATAACCGCAGGTGCCGGAATAAGAATATTCATACCGGGACTTGGCCCCATCAATCTCGATTACGGCTATCCTCTTACCAATACGAAAGGTTCAAGAAGTAACGGATTCTTTACTTTCGGTATGGGTGATTTATTCTAAAAAACTTAAGCACTCGTTGATAAGCTTGGCGCAATAATAACAAACTGTCTTACAAGTTCTTTATCCCATTGAACATTTGCGCCCAATTTTAGTATTTCACAAGCTTTCTCAACCCCAAGGCCTTTTCTGTAGGGTCTGTCGGATACAAGAGCATGGTATGCGTCAGCAATTGCAACAATTCTTGCAGACAAGGGAATTTCTTCCCCTTTAAGACCGTAAGGATAACCCGTGCCGTCGTAGTGCTCGTGGTGATATTTTACTATGGGAATTAAATCTCTCAGTGATTCATTCGGTTCCAACACTTTTTGTGCACCTATAACAGGGTGTTGTTTCATTATTTCCCATTCTTCATCTGTTAATTTATCGGGTTTTCTTAGAACATTTTCGGGGATGCCGATTTTACCTATATCGTGTAAAAGTGCCCCCAGTCTAATGCGTTCAACTTCCGCTTCGGGGAGACCGATTGCCCTTGCAAGAGCTTCCGAATATCTTGAAACAAAGGTTGAATGACCTTTTGTATATGTATCTTTGGCATCAATCGTGTTTGCAAGTGAAGTAACAACATCCAAAAGATGCGAGTTGGATATAATCTGTTCGTTATGGAATTTATCAATCAATTCTTCTTCAAACTGAACACCGATTTGAGCATGCTTTTTGGTTAAAACTTCCGCAAAGCATTTAAGAGCTTCATCATCCCAGAAGTTATAGTCCTCACTTGTTATTACTTTGCAGTTGCCCGACTCTTGAGATTTGCTCTTTGAAATGTACATTGCCTGTTCTGCAAGCACAAGAAGCTTTTCTTGATTTTCGGATGACTTAGGATAAGATGATATACCTATTGAAACTTTTATGGGTCCGACATCATCAATATATACGCAAGATAATATGTATGAAATGTATTCTGATATGTATTTTGCTTCATCAAGGGTGGTGTTTGGCATTATTATTGCAACTTCATCACCGCCGTATCTGCCTGCAAAGTCCGTATTTCTTATATTCTTTTTAATTTTATGGGCAACGGTTTTTATGACGTCATCCCCTCTTGCATGACCTAAGTCCCTATTTATTTTTGAAATATTTGCAATATCAACAATTACAACCGATAAAGGTTGTTTTGTGCTTTCGGAGAGTTCAATTTGTCTGTGCAATTCTTCCTGCAAGTGTTTATGATTTGCAAGACCCGTAAGAGAATCCGTGTCCGAATTTGTTTCAACAAGTTCCGCCAAATTTTGATTTTCCGCAAAAAGTGCAAGCGAGTTTGCTATAAGCTGACAAAATTCAATTGTTGCGCTTAAATGATAATTGCCTACAATATAAACACCAAGGCACTTATTCATTGCAATCATAGGTATAATGCAGGTTGATGCGTGGGATTTATACCATGAACTTAAAAATGCTGTGTCTTGAGTTGTTACGGTTTTTTTGGTTTTGATTGCTTTTACGACGGGGTTATTTTCATCAGTCATAATTGTTTTTGTTGTGTACGTTGAACCGATTTTATCCGTATATTTAATGTTTACGCAGTTTGAATGTTTGTTATAAAGCCCCATGGCACTAAAGGTTGCTTGAAGCCTGTTAACCATAATGCCGTTTAGAGCATAGAATAACTGTCCTAAATCTTTTTTATCGAGGAATGCTTCGTTTACAAGACGCATAACTTCTTGCATTCCAATGTTAACTTGCATATTCATATGCCCTCTCATAGAGCCCGTTGAATACAGTTTATTGGCAGAAGTTCTTGTTGCCATAGGGTTAGAGGACATAATAGGGTTTGTCAAAATTGGACTTTTGGATATATTGGTATCCTGATTATTTGCACTATCCTTATTTGAATTTTTACTTTCCGTTATATTAGGGTTTTTCTTGTCTAATGTCACTTAACTAAACCTTCAAAAAACTCTTCCTATATTTAGTACAAGTACAAACAAATAAATAATTGCCATCATGCACTGTGCTTTTTTTGAAATTGTATCTTTTCTTAATAATTTAAAAAAACAATTACCTTCCTTACACTATGTAATTATATGCTTTTTAGGTACAATTTTCAAGTCTTTCAGATTGTTTTTTTCACCTTTTAATATTATAATGTTGGTTTTTGGAATTTCAAAAATCTCTGAAAGATACTCTATTATTGCTTTATTGGCTTTACCGTCAATGGCGGGTTTATTAATTTTAATTTTTAAAATTTCTTCATCAAATTTTTCTATAGAGTTGAATTTTGCATTTGCAATAACCTTGACTTTGATTTTAATACCATCAGTGGAATTTAAAAGCTCATTTTTTAATTTGTCTATTATATTTTCTTCCATTTTTACCTTTTATTTTACAAAATACATTTGTTGATATATAGAAAAAATATTAAATAAGTTGTAAAATACAACTTACGTTATTATAAGGCAAAATATAATTTGACACATCTTACTCTTTTTTTAGAAGTTAAACATATATTGATGTCTCAAAACAGGCACAATGACGACATTAAAAAAATTGAAAGCGCCTATCTGTTTGCGGCTAAGCTCCATGAGGGGCAGTATAGAATTTCTGAGGAACCCTACATTATTCATCCTATAGAAGTTGCAAAAATCCTTGCCGAGTTAAAAATGGATACAGATACCATTATTGCCGCATTTTTGCATGATGTTCTGGAAGATACCGATACAGAGCCTGATGAGATTGTTAAAAACTTCGGAGAGGACGTATTAAAGCTTGTTCAAGGGGTTACAAAACTCGGTAAATATCAGTTTAAATCAAAAGAAGAAAGACAAGCCGAAAACTTCAGAAGAATGTTTATTGCAATGGCACAGGATGTTCGAATTATCTTCCTTAAGCTTGCAGACAGGCTTCACAATATGCGAACCCTTAACTATATGGCGGCAAACAAACAGAAAAGAATTGCTCAAGAAACTCTCGATATCTTTGCCCCGCTTGCAAACCGTCTTGGTATCGGGAAAATAAAAGCAGAGCTTGAGGATTTGTCTTTAAGGTATATTGATCCCGAGAAATACTACCAAATTGCAAAACTTGTTGCACAAACAAAAAATGAAAGAGATGCCCTTGTTAATTCACTTATTGAAATAACCAAAAAGCATCTTGAAGAAAACGGAATTAATGCGGTTATATACGGAAGGGCAAAGCACTATTACTCTATTTATAATAAGATGAAAAGGTTAAATGTTTCTTTTGACCAACTTTACGATATTGTTGCAATAAGGGTTATAGTTGATGATGAAAAGGATTGCTATAATGTACTGGGGATTATACACTCTCAATTTAAGCCAATTCCGGGGCGCTTTAAAGATTATATAGCAATGCCGAAGGGAAACATGTACAGGTCTTTGCATACATCCGTCATAGGTTTAAAAAACAAACCTTTTGAAATTCAAATAAGAACAAAACAAATGCATGAAGTTGCCGAATACGGTCTTGCTGCACATTGGAGATATAAAGAATCGGGTTCTGTTAAATCAAACGATTCAATAGACATTAAATTCAGCTGGATGAGAAAACTCCTTGAAATTTCAAAAGACGAAACGGACGCTAAAGAGTTTGTTGAATCGGTTAAAATGGATTTATTCTCGGATCAGGTATTTGCTTTTTCTCCCGCAGGGGATGTTATTGACCTTCCTTACGGCTCTACTCCCGTTGACTTTGCATACAGAATTCATACCGAAGTCGGCCACAGAACCGTAGGCGCACTTGTTAACGGAAGAATTGTCCAGCTTGATACAAAATTGCAAAACGGCGATATTGTTGAAATTTTAACTTCAAAACAGTGTATGCCAAAAATTGACTGGCTTGATTTTGTGGCAACCAAAAATGCCTCAAGCAAAATAAGAGGGTGGTTTAAAAAGTATGACAGAGAAGATAACATTGAAATAGGCAAGGCTAATTTAGAAAACGAGCTTACAAAAGCCGTTTTTGAAGAACTTTTAAAATCGGGCGAACTGGATAGAACCGCCCAAGAGATGAACTATAAGGCAGCAGACGATTTGTTTGCCGCATTAGGGTACGGCGAAACCACTTTAAGGAAAGTTTTAAACAAAATTAAGCGCCCGATAAAAGAGGACTTAACCACAATTGACCATGAGAATGAAACGTACAAAAAAAGAAAAACATCCAAGAAAAATGATATTATAGGGCTTGAAGATTTAATGTGGTCACTTGCAAAATGTTGTTCTCCGCTTCCAGGCGAACCCATTGTAGGGGTTGTTACAAGGTCAAAGGGAGTTTCCGTCCACAGGTTAGATTGCAAGTGTCTTTTTGATATTGACCCTAACCGTATGATGGATATAAGGTGGGCAGATACCGTATCGAGCGGAACGTATGTTGCACACTTAAGAATTGAAGCACAAGAAAGAGTCGGCCTTTTAAAGGACGTGCTTGTTAAAATCGCCGATACAAACACAAACGTATCTTATGCAAACAGTTATTCAAAAAATAAAAAATTCGGTATAATTGACCTTGGAATTGAATTACACGATATTGAAACACTTAAAAAAATTATATCAAATCTTCAGTCCATGCAGGATGTATATTCGGTAAGAAGGCTTCAACAAAAAAATGATATGACTTTTCAAAGGCCGACTAAAAAATCCCACAAGGCAAAAAAACCAAAAACTACTCCTAAAGGTATTGAATAAATGCAGGTAAGATACGAATTAAACGAAAACAAAAATGTTGCTCTTGCGCTCGGTTTTTTTGACGGAGTGCACCTTGCGCATCAAACTTTGATTAAAAAGACGGTTGAACTTGCAAAAAAAAATAATGTAAAAAGCGTGCTTTTAACCTTTTTAAAATCCCCTTCTTCAATAATTTTAAATAAAACCCCTTTATATATCACGTCAACAGAAAAAAAGCTTGAATTAATTGAAGATTTAGGGATAGATGAAACTTATTTGCTTGATTTTAACCGATATAAAACCATGCGTGCCGATAACTATTTAAGAGAAGTTATTTTAAAATACTTTTATCCTAAATATGTAATAACCGGTTTCAACCACACATTCGGCTTAAATAAAGAAGGCGACTCAAAACTTTTATCGGTTATGAAGTCTGTTTTTGAATATGTGGAAATACCTCCCGTTACCGTTTCAAATATACTTGTATCAAGTACAAATATTAAAAATATGATAAAAGAGGGGGAATTTATCCTTGCAAATAAAATGTTAAACCGTAACTTTTCAATTAAAGGAAAAGTTATAAACGGTAATAAAATTGCAAGAACTTTGGGGTATAAAACCGCAAACATAATATGGAACAGTGAAATTCAAAAGCCGCAATACGGTGTATATGCGGGTCTTGCAATATACAAGGGGGTGTCTTATCAGGCTTTAATTAATTTTGGTATAAGACCAAGCGTGGATAAGGACCTCTGTGAGACTCTTGAAGTCCATCTTATAGGATTTAGCGGGGAACTATACGGGGATGAACTTGAAGTTGAATTTTGTTCAAAAATAAGAAATGAAATTAAATTTGACTCTATAAACGATTTAAAAGAGCAGATTGATAAAGATTATAAAAAGCTTATAAGTTACCCTCTTTATTATTCTACAACATTATAATCGTGCACAAAAGCACAAAAGTGCTGCACACAAGAAGATAAACTTCCGTAAATTTAATATTAACCATTTTTCCTCCCTTTGATAAAGAAATATTAAACCCGACATATAAAAAACAGTTTATACTTATAGGCTAGTTAAGAAGTATTTTTTAATTTGTTACATCTTTTTATTTGTTGTAAAATTATTTTATTGAAACTAATTCGGGGTGAATATTGGTGAAACGTTTTTTTGTGTGGGTTGCCGTTTTTTTATCGGTGGTGATTTTAGGATTATATATTGATTTTGTATTTTTCTTGCCAAAACAGATAAATATTGAACCCTACATTCCTCAACTAAAGGACTTAATTAAGCAAAATACAAATTTGGATTTTGAGATTAAAAATGTTTCTCTTATAACAACACCCTTGCTTGAAATAGGAATTAAGGCAGATGATGCTTCAATCAGCCTTCCTGATGATTCAAAGTTGTTTACGCTTGCCTGCCTTAGAGCAAAGCTTTCACTTGTACACCTTCTTTTATTGAATGTTAAAGTAACTGATATTTCTTTATATAAACCTGTTATAAATATCGAAATAAATGACAATAAAGAGTTTAAGGTTGTTAAAACTATTGAAAACCATCTGTTAAATATGGAAAAGGATACAAAAATTGAAGAAATATCAAAAGCGAATGATGGTTTTGATGTAATGTCGTTAATAAGAATAAATGTTCCCAATATAAATTTATACGGGTATAGAGCGTATATCTTTGACAACCTTACAAAAGACTATATCGTGCTTGCGGGAAACAAGGCAAAAATCGGATACTATAACGGTAAAAAAGTTAAGGTTAAGACCCAATCAAAGCTTTATTTAAATAAAGATGAGCACATTTCATTTGATGTGGACATTGACTCATATATTCCCAAAAAAGGAGAGCTTGATAAAGAGGACGACCCCGACGTTAGAGCCGAGGTTCCTTTTATTAACCCTGTTTATACATATAAAAACTATGACCCCAAAGGCAAAGTCAGCGCAAAGATTAAAATTTTTGAACAGGATAACAAGGTTAAAACCAGAGGCGAATTTGATATTAACGATTTAACAATGGATATTAAAGGGTATAAAATTCCTTCAAGTTATATAAAGGCAAAATTTAACGGAAGAAAAACCGTCCTTGATACGGATTTATACCTTGCAAAAAATCAGCACCTTATTCTTTCGGGGTTTGTTAAAAATTCCAAATTTCCCGATTTTGACTTGAATATATTTTCTGACGGGGTGTATTTTAACGATTTAATTTTGCTCTCAAAAGGGATTATGGATTCTCTCGGGATTAAAAACAATCTTCAAAATATAAAAGCTGAAGGCTCTATCGTTGCTGATGCAAGCATTAAAACAAATTCAAGAACCTTAAAATCGAAAGGCATTATTGAAGTTAAAAACGGTTCTTTTATAAATACAAAGTTAAATCTTGGAATAAAGAATATAAATGCAAAGGTTTTACTTGATGAAAATAATCTTCGTCTTAAAGATGCAATTTTAAATGTTAATAACGGTTCAATAAAAGCAAATGCTCAAATAGACAGAAATTCAAATTCAAACTTAAATATTTTGGCTTCTGATTTGCCCATACCCGAACTATATAAAGCCTTTGCACCGGATGATATAAAAAGCCTTATGAATATAAATTCAGGCACAATTTCATTTAATGGCGACCTTTCGGGTAAATTAAAAAAACCCGTTTCAAATTTAAATGCACAAATTCAAAACCTCTCACTATCAGACAAATTAAATACCGCAATTGTTACAAATAACGAATTTAGCGTAAATTTAAAATACGATAAAAAACCCGAAGGTAAAATTTTAAATAAAGGGTTTAAATTATCCCTTCCTTATGCTTCATCTTCCATAAAAGACGATACGGTAGACGTTCATATTGACGATAAGAATATTATATTGGACCCTACAAAAATTCAAATTAATTCTTCATCAATAATCACTCTGAAAGGAATGATTGAAAATTATACTAAAGACCCGATTATTGATTTTATGCTGAACGGTAATGCTCATGCCCTTGAATTAAAACAACTTTTGGGAACGGTTGCAGCTCCCTTTGTTGATGCAAGGGGTGTAGTTCCTTTAAGGGCGGAATTAAAGGGCGATAAGAAAAAACAAACTCTTACGTTTCAAGCCCTTTCAAATTCAAACGGGTATATAACCCCCATACACATTCAATCTCTTAATGGCAGACCTTCTATAATTCAATTTTTAGCAGACCTTAAGGGAAACAGAATTAAAATTAAAGACTCCGGACTCTTTGTTAAATCTTCTTCCTCTTTAGGACAAGACCTTAGATTAAATATGACTGATGCATCCGAAGTTATAGGCATTGAGGGAACTGTTGCGGGTTTGGATACTAAAAACCCCGTTATAAATATGTTCAAAATAAAACTTAAAAACAACTTAAAAGCTGACATTCAGGGCTTAAAAGGTTCAAATTTAACCTTTGGAGGGAAACTTAATGTATTTGGAAATCTTTCATCTCCAAGGTATCAAGGGGGATTTTATCTTAAAGATGTCTTAATTCCCGATACGGATTTAAAAATGAAAAAGGCATCTTTATCTTTTAGCGGAAAAGAAGCAAAGTTTAACACGGAAGACTTAACTGTTGCCGATAGCGATATGAAAATTGCAACCGATATTAAACTTGCATTTCTTCCCATTATTGCATTTGATAACTTTAAATTTAGCTCAAATTCAATAGATTTAGATAAATTAATGCCCCCCGTTAACCATACCATATCATTAATCCCTGAAGATAAAACTCCAAAGGGGGAACCTAATATCCCGCTTATTATTTCATCAGGCGATTATAACGTTAAATATTTAAAAACGGGAAACATTGAAGCAACAAACAATAAGGGCGATTTAACTTTATATAAAAATATTTTATATGTAAATAATATCTCAACCGACGTATTTAAAGGAAATGTCGGAGGAAAGGTTAATGTTAACCTTATAAATTCTCTTATAAATGCTGATGTGAGCGGCAAAAATATGGACGCCGATTTAGCCCTTATTAAATTAGCAAATATGAAAGATACAATGTCAGGGGTTCTTTCGTTTGATACAAAAGTTTCTCTTATGGGCGCAACATACGAAGAACAGGTTAAATCGCTTGACGGTGTTTTTAATTTTACGGTTAAAAACGGTACAGTTGGGCCATTTTCAAAAATTGAAAACCTGTTTTTATCCGAAAACATTAGAGAATCAGAATTTTTCAAAACTGCAATGGGCTCAATTGTGGGCTCTGCCGTTTCTTTTGATACATCACACTTTGATGAAATGAAGGGCACAATTAAGTTTGATAAAACCGCAATTGCTGAGATTGACCCGATTACAATGGCGGGCGGTTCGCTTTGTATTAAAATAGGGGGCAAGATGGATATACTTGCCAATTCACTTGATGCGCATGTAAGAGGCAGATTGGGTTCCATGGTATCATCAGTCTTGGGGCCTTTAGCTAATGTTAATCCTATTAACATTGTTAAAGCTACTCCGGGGTTAAATGTAGTTATGGCAAAAGCGTTTTCTATGTTCACGGAATCTGTTTCCCTTGAAGAAATGAATGAAATTCCAAGCTTTACCAAAAATAAATCCGATTTTAATGCAACCAAATTTCAGGTTATATTAAAGGGGGATGTTGCAAAACCCTTATCTATGCTTAAATCATTTAAATGGCTTGTAACGGATGAAGAATACAAAATGGCACAAGAGTTTGTATCTTCTATCCCGGATACTATGCCCGAAGGTGTTTCAACCCTTGAAGAACTAAAAGCATATCAGGCAGAAGTTGAAAAATATAAAGCCGAATCAAAGACCCTAAAAGGTAAAATTAAACATTTATTCCAAAGAAATAAACCCGAAGGAATTAATTTGTGATAAGTAATAAAATATTTAGAATTTTTTTCCTGTTTATCATATTTTTTGCAATGTTTATGCCCGAATTCAATCAGGCATCTGCATTTAGCGAAAACAATCCATCCGAAACTCAAGAAGATGACCTTGTTATACCAAAGAAATTAAGAAAAGAAATAAGAAACTCAATTGTAAAAATATACGGTGAAGCCGCCTGTGATGATATAGAAAACAGGGTTTACCAAATTGCAAAAAAAGCCAAAAGTGAAAGAGGATCCGGTCTTTTATCCGAGGACATAACAAGGGCGGATGATTGGTACAAGGATGAAATCATTTATATGTTCTATGCCGATCAATTCGGGACAACGGATGAAAATTCGCTAAACAGGTTTGATGATACCGCTAAAATGTTGGATTACCTTTCGGAGCTTGGAGTTACAACCCTTCATATACTCCCTTTTGCGGATTCTCCCATGGATGATGCGGGGTTTGATGTTAAAAATCCGAAAAACGTACGGGAAGATTTAGGCGGGATGCCTCAATTTAAGCATTTTATTATTGAAGCAAAAAAAAGAGGATTTAAAATCAAGGCGGATTTGGTTTTAAATCATTTTTCAGACCAGCATATCTGGTTTAAAGAACTTCTGGCAGGAGATTTATCCAAGCTTAATTATTTTATTGTTAAAGATAAAATGCCCGAATATAAAAGGTATACGGATGAAAAACTTGGCGTGGTTGTCGAATATACGGAAGATGGCAAAGTTTCAAAAAGAAGGCTTATTTTCCCCGAAAACTCCGAAAATCACTACAGAAAAATTACCGTAAAAGGGAAGGATTATTTTGTATACCACACTTTTTACCCTTTTCAGCCCGATATAAACTGGAACAACCCCGAGGTTCTTTATTTTTGTCTGGAAACTATAAGCTACTGGGCAAACCTTGGAATTGATATTTTCAGATTGGATGCTATTCCCTATTATTATAAACAAGACGGCACCAACGGAGAAAACCTTCCTCAGACCCACTACATCATAAAGCTTCTAAGTGCATATATTCAAGCAGTTGCGCCAAGATCGGTTATACAGGCTGAAGCCTGCCAGTATCCGAAAGAAATTCTTCCGTATTTTGGGGATGAAAGAAAGATAGAAATTGTCAATTCCAAAGGCCAAAAAGAAATAAAAAGAACGGATGAAGTTCAAATTGCATACCATTTTCCTTATATGCCGGCTATTTGGGCGGCATTGATAACGGGAGATGCAAAGTATTTTAGAGATGTTGATAAAATTACTCCCGCAATTCCTCAAAGTGCAAGCTGGGCAATATTTTTAAGGGTACATGATGAGCTCACCTTAGAGATGATTAATCCTGAAATCAGAGAAATTATATATAAATCTCTCGTTGAAAAAGGGGTTGAATTTAGAAAGGGTTTCGGGGTATCGGGAAGAATGGCTAACTTCCTTGATAATAACCCGAACAGAATTTCTATGGCATTTTCTGTTTTGCTCTCAATGCCCGGGATTCCGATTATATACTACGGAGATGAAATCGGAATAAGAAACAACTATACAAATGCAATAAAATCCGCAAATAAAAGAAAGCAAAAAGAATTTAAAACAAAGCTTCTTTCATATTTTGATTCAAGAGATATAAACAGAGGCTCAATTGCAGCCAAGATGTTTTACGGCTCAAGCAAGGACTATTACGCATTTAACAGTAAAATTTATAAAAAATGCGCTAAGCTTATAAAAGTAAGAAAAGAAAACCCCTGCATTAAAAGAGGAACAATGACCCAGCTAAAAGCAAACCACCCGTCTGTGTTTGCTTATCAAAGAAAGTTGAAGGATGATAGGATTATAGTCATAAATAATCTTTCAAAAGAAAAAATAGACGCTCAAATTGAGCTTCCTATTGACTTTGCATTAAAGCAGGGGATTAAAAAACTAAATTTTTACGATTTAATTGATGAAAATGAAAAAGATGTGAAAGTTTATTTCGGAGCTAAAAAAATTGCTTTGACCCTGAAACCTTATGAATATCTGTGGCTTACACCAATAAGAGAAGAAAAACAGGTTGAACAAAAGGTGTACGGGAAAGCCAGATTAAAAATTATTCCTAAACACCGATAAAAGTTCTTGTGTTTTTTATGTTCAACTTTTCTAACCCCTTTTTAATTACAAAAAGGGTTAAAAAGCTAAAAATAAGTACAAAAGAAAATCTTATAAGGGCAAAAACAGCTTCTTGTACTATATAATCCCTAAAACCAAACAGGGGCATAAACATATAGTTGAACAAAAATACATAGTACCAATGAATAAAGAAAAGTCCGAAACTGTATTTTGCGCATATATCCATAAATTTGTTAAATACAAGGTGAGCTTGAATTAAGGTATCAAAGTGTTTTAGATATGCAAGCACAATACATGTAAATACCATCTTTGATGCCGTTCCGTTTGTTATATTATATTTATGGCTTAAATAAATATCAAAAGCAGCTAATACAAACATTAATACAATAAGAGGAAACCTTATATTCCATATTTTATCGGTCATGTTTTCATATTTAGCAAAAAACATTCCGCCCACATACGCACTTGAAAAGTGAACAAATCCCATAAGCACATATTTTATATAGGCAAAATACCTTCCTTTCATATCAAGACCCATGACCCATTCGGGCTCTATATCCCCCCTTGGTACAAAGAGGGTTATTAAAATCAAAACGGGTAAAAGTTTATATAAAACATTTTTCTTTTCCAAATATATTAAAACGTAACTTAAAAGGAAAAATATTGTAATCATAGGAATAAACCACGCAGGCACATTGTGAACACGTCCCGTTGTAATAAATGCGCCGATTTCAAGGAATATGTTCATTCCGTAAAACGGATTTTTATAAATATAAGGTATGCAAAGACAGGCGATAATCCCGGGGATTGCAGTTATAAGATAGGGTATGATAACGTTTTGCCACTTTTTTTTCAAATAATTTTTGTATTCAAACTTGTAGGATAAGTATTGAAACAGATACCCCGCTATAAAAACAAACAGGAATGTACCTCCTGCAAATATTTCAAATGTTATCTGTCTTGTAAGGCTGCCATTTGGCCCTATTTGAAGTGTGTGCCCCATCAAAATTAAAAGAATGGCAAGGCCTCTAAATACATTTATGTAATTTAAAATCGGCTTTTTAATACAAGGAGTGTTTTGCATTTATAAAACCTTTTTGTTGCGGGATTAAGTTTGGGCGATACAGGACTTGAACCTGTGACCCCCACAATGTCGATGTGATACTCTACCAACTGAGCTAATCGCCCTTAATTTTGTTAAATATATGATACCAAAAAATAATTATATCAGCAATCCGGCTTGAAGGTATGCGTTTTGATTTTTGGGTTTTCCTATAACATAAAAGTATTCGGGTCTGTTGGAGTTTTTGTATGCTTCGGCATTAATGATGAAAATTTTTTCTTTTTCACAGTACTTATTTTTGTATGCATCAAGCAGTGCTTCCGTGTTTTTTCTTTTATATCCGTGTTCTCTGGCATGCTCTATTAAGTTGTTTACAATAACAATATCTTCTCCTGTGCACAAATAACTTCTGTTCTCGATTGAAAAAGGCAAAACTCCGTATGGCGTTGAGCCGATTTTTTCATTTTTAGTCTTTGGCGGACAGTAATCGGGGATATAACTTTTTACAAGCTCCCTTATGCTTTCTTGATCATTTTTTGTATATAATTTATCGGCAGCATCTTTTCTGTTTAAAACATCTAAGACTGCTTTTCTTGTATACCAAGGGTTTCTTGGAGAATGTGTTTGAAATTTTGCAATACCGCTAAAGCTTACTTTCATATTTATCCTTAAATTTTTCCATATAAATCATACTCAGAACATGACGTCACTTCAACATCAAAAATATCCCCCGGTACAAGAATTTTATCGGTTTCAATGTAAATTAATCCGTCCACATCGGGTGCGTCTTTATATGTTCTTGCGATTGCAATGCCGTCTGATTGGATTGTTTCTATAATGGAAGGGATTTTTTTGCCAATCAGGCTTTCATTTATTTCTTTTGAAATTTGTTTTTGAAGGGAAAGTATTTCATTTTTCCTTTTTAATTTAACCCTTTTTGGAACCTGCGGTTTAAGGTTGTAGGCATACGTATTTTTTTCTTTTGAAAATTCAAAAACCCCAAGCCTGTCAAACCTTGCTTCTTTAACAAAATTATATAAATGTTCAAAGTGTTTTTCGTTTTCTGTAGGATAGCCCGTGATTAAGGTTGTCCTAATTGAAAGGTTGTCTATTTTGTTTCTTAAATTATCTATAAATTTAAGCCCGTCAATTACGGGGCGCTTCATAGCTTTTAGTATATCGGGGTGGGAATGCTGAAGGGGGATATCAACGTATTTTGTGAGTTTGTCTATATTTTGGTAGGCTTTTATTAAATTATCGTTAAAAGTTGTGGGGTATGTGTATAAAACCCTAATCCATCCCAGATTTTCTATTTTATCAAGTTCATATAAAAGCTTATCAAGAGAGGGTTTGCCATATATATCGCATCCGTAGAATGATGTGTCTTGTGCGATAAGAATAATTTCGTTTACCCCTTTTAAAACGAGTTCTTTTGCTTCTTTTACAATATTTTCTATGGGTCTTGATTTATAGGCTCCTCTAAGTTTTGGTATAATGCAAAAGCCGCAAGTATTGTTGCACCCTTCGGCTATTTTTATATAAGAGCTTGAACCTACCGTAATTTGAGCCCTTTTTGTAGTTTCGGGGTATATGTAGTTTGGGGTTTTTGAAACGTAGTAAAATTCTTTTTTTGTATCTATAAGTTCAGCAATTTTGTCAAAATCGGAAACTCCGACAAAACCGTAGGCTTCTTGTATTAATTTTTTTAAATGTTTTTGGTGTTTTTGAGGAAGGCAACCTGTTATAATAACTTTTTTTCCTTCTTCTATCATATCAAAAATACTTTTTACGCTTTCTTCTTCGGCATCAAAAATAAAAGAGCATGTATTTATTATTACATATTCTACATCAGGGCTATTGGCATCAAGCGTAACTTCATACCCTTTTTCAATAAGTTTGCCCGAAATAAGTTCGGTATCTATTAAATTTTTTGCACACCCATGGTGGATTATACCAATTTTCATATAACTTTTTTAACAAAAAAAAAGTTTAGGGGCAATTATTTTATACGTTTTGTTTTATTTTGTATGAAAAACATAATGGAATTTTTTTATGATAAATAATACGGTTCAAAACCCTTATAATATGACTCTCCCAAGCGACTTAGACAGAGTGTCCGATATAGTCGGACTTGATGTTAATAATTATGTTTTTGGGCCAATGGGGGATTCTTTCAGTCAAAATACAAATCAAGTGCAAAATAATTCTCCCGAGGTTGACGGCACCATTGAAAAGAGTTTTGAAAATAATGCCGAAAATAAAGCAAATAAAGAAAATAAAAAACATAAATTTAACCCGAATAAAGTTTTTGGAACTATCGGGCTTATATTAATTGCTTCTTGCCCGCTTTTACTTATAAGAGGCTTATCAAAAAATCAAAATACGACGGGCCCTATAAAAAATATGATAAATAACATACTATCAAAAATAAAAAAACCATAATAAATATAATTGTTTAAAGTTGTTAAATATATTGATAAATAATAAAAAATCGTTATAGTAGTTCTTATGAGGCGATTTATTTTTATTACGGTAATCTTTTTTTCTTTTATAAATTGTGCAAACTGTGCAATTGATGATAATTTGGATTACGATTTTATAAATAACGCATTTTCAAACCCAAACCCCACAACAAACCAACAGTTTGAAGATGTTATGAAGCAGTATGAACAACCAAAAAGAGAAGGGTTATTTAAAAAGCTCTATCGATTTTTTGATTCTGACAAAGCAAAATATGATGAAGCTTTCAAAAAAAGGTATGAAAACCCCAACAATCAGCCGACAAGAATAAAAGATGTCCCCGAAGATAAGCCTACTGTCTTAATTTCTGCTAATTCTACCGATTCAAGCGGAAACAGTGTGACGGCAGGATACTATCAAATATCTTTTAAAAAAGATGAAAATGATAAATACACTCTTGAATTAACAGAAGGAGGAAACAGGCATGTTGCAACCCTAAAGGCGCACATTATAAATGAAGATGACAATGCGCCTTCCGTTGTTTATGCAAGAGCACAGGCACTCGATAACGGTTTTATAAAGGTTATATATTCTAATCTTGATTTAACCTTAATCGGATATTTAAAAATAGTTCAAAATAAAATTGATGAGTTTGAACCTTTGTATTAACAAATTGAAAAAAAATACTAAAAGTGCTATCATTTTTCTTGGTTTTACGGGAATTAAAGATGATAAACGGAAAAAAGATAGTTGTTGTTATGCCCGCATACAATGCGGAAAAGACACTTGAGATTACATATAAAGAAATATACAGGGACTTTGTTGACGAAGTAATTCTTGTGGATGATAACTCTTTAGATAACACAAAAGATGTTTCAAAGAGCCTTAATATAACCACAATTGTTCATAAACAAAATTTAGGATACGGGGGAAACCAAAAGTCATGCTACCTTGCCGCTCTAAAAGAGGACGCTGATATTGTTATTATGGTTCATCCCGATTATCAGTATACCCCAAAACTTGTTCCCGCTATGGCTTCAATGATAGCCTTCGGAGAGTATGATGCCGTTATAGCTTCAAGAATGCTTACAAATTCGGCACTTAAAGGGGGAATGCCTTTGTATAAGTATTTAGCCAATAAGTTCCTTACTCTTTTTCAAAACGTATTTTTATCCCAAAATTTATCAGAGTACCACACGGGATTTAGGGCATTTTCAAAAGATGTTTTAAAAAATCTTCCTCTTTTAGAATGCAACAACGACTTTGTTTTTGACAATGAAATGCTTGCGCTTACTTTTTATTACGGGTATAAAGTGGGAGAAATTTCTTGCCCTACCAAATATTTCCCCGATGCAAGTTCAATTAACCTTAAACGCTCAATAAAATACGGGTTTGGTGTATTGGGGGTAAGTTTAGGGTATTTTCTTGCAAGGCTTTCTATCTTTAAATCAAAAATATTTAGAAAAGATGCAAAAAAGCTTAATTTGAACGACAAAATCGAATATTACTATAAAAAATAATTTTTTTTCAAGCAAAGTGTTTTATTATAATGTCTGCTATTTTAGCTGAAGCATGGCCGTCGCCATAAGGGTTTATATTTTTTGCCATTTTTTGATATTCTTCTTTATCTTCAAGAAGAATTCCTGCCTCTTTTAAGATTTTTTCTTTATCGGAGCCAACCAATTTGGTGCAACCGGAATAAAGTGCCTCAGGTCTTTCCGTTTCATCTCTTAAAACAAGGACGGGAACCCCTAAAGACGGAGCTTCCTCTTGAACACCGCCCGAATCGCTCAAAATAAGAGTTGATTTTTTCATTAAAGCGCAAAACGGGGCATAATCCAAGGGTTCAATCAATTTAATTCTTTCTATGCCTTTTAAGAACTTTTCTGCCGTATTTTTAACATTGGGGTTAGGATGAACCGGATACACAATTTCAACATCTTTATATCTTTTTACAATTTCAACCGCAGCTTTGCATATATTTTCCAAAGGTTTTCCGAAGTTTTCTCTCCTGTGAGAGGTCAAAAGAACGGTTTTTAAATTCGGGTTCAATCCAAGATATGAAATATCGGATAAGTTATTCTTGATTGTATATAAAAGCGCATCAATAACCGTATTTCCCGTTTCAAATATGGAATTTTTGTTTTTTATCCCCGAATTAATGAGGTTATCAATTGAACCTTTTGTGGGGCAAAAATACAAGTCCGAAACGGAATCTACAATTACTCTGTTTATTTCTTCCGGGAAAGGATAATTTTTATCAAAAGTCCTTAAGCCCGCTTCCACATGACCTATTTTTATTTTTGAATAAAATGCACTCAGAGCGCTGATTGATGCGGTAGTTGTATCCCCGTGAACAAGGACAATATCGGGGTTTATTTCATCATAGACTTTTTTTGTTGAAAGAAGTATATCGGAAGTTAAATGCCACAAATCCTGATTTTCTTTCATAAGGTTTAAATCGTAATCGGGTTTTATATTGAATAAATCCAAAACGGAATCGAGCATTTGTCTGTGCTGGGCAGTGACCAGAACATAGGTTTCGATTTCTTTTCGCTTTTTTAATTCCATAACCACGGGCGCCATTTTTATGGCTTCAGGGCGTGTCCCAAATACGACTACGGTTTTAATTTTTTTCATGGCTTAATTTCCTGATATTTAAAATAAGGACAATAACTAAACAAAGTATAAGTCCCAGTGTAATATTATACAATGAAGTTAATAAACAAGTAATAAATATTGCTTTTTGGCTTCTGTTTTTCTTTATTATGGAATTAAAGCTTGTTTTTATGTATTCTAAACCCTTAACAAAAAACATTGCGGCAACCGTTGAGAGGGGTATTTTATCAGTTAATTGAGGATATAATGTAAACAGTATAACAAAGAAAAGTATTTGAAATATTGTAATATAACTTTCTTTATTCTTATTATCGCATGAAGGTATGATAACCGATGGTATTGACCCTGTCATGGAACATACCATATTTGATATACCCTGAATTATGTTATTTTTCTTATATGATTTATCGGATGCAAGTTTTAGATTAACCCTGTTTGTATAAATAAAAGCTGCACTAAGCAAAATTCCAAAAAATAAGAGCTTATGAAAATTTCCAAAGTCTGCATTTACAATATATTGAAAGTTTTCATATCCTTCCTTTAAACTTGGCAAATTAGTTTTATATATAACAGCAACCGCTGAAGATAAAATAACGGCAAAAAATGAGGGGCTTATAACTTTTGATTTAATCTTATTCAGATAATAGTAAAACCCGACGGTAAGAAGCGCAAAAACAAATGCGCCCTCATTAATATCTGAAAATAAGCCGTTTCCCATAAATAAAAGCGATAGGGTACTAAATGTTTTTTTGCCTATAATAAGCGGAACTGAAAGAATGATAAGACTTATATAGCTTCCAAGACAAAACCCTTTTATTGAAGTTTTATTATCTTTGAATTTAAAGTTTACAAAAGAAAAGATAAGTATAAAAATTGAAGATACAAAAATAAGCGCAAAAAGGGTTTCGCTTTTTCCCCCCAAAGTTGAATTCATATCTGCAATCAGACACCCTAATACAGGGGTTAAAAAATAAATATACGGTTTTTTAAACGAAAACAACAAAAACAAAACCGAGGTTATAAAAGCGCCTAAAAATACCGTATGGGCGCCATATCCCGTAATTATTCCCAAAAATGCGGAAATTACAAAATAATCTAAAACCCCTTTTGAATTCTCTTTTCTGCTTCTTATCATGGCTTTTGTCACAAAAAATATATTCGTATTATAATTTGATTATAGCAAAAAGTTTGGAGTTTTTGAAAAAGATGTCTAATCAAACATACACGGGTGCCGAGATACTTCTAAAATCTCTTGTTGAAGAAGGTGTTAAAGAGATTTTCGGATACCCCGGCGGAGTTATATTAACCGTATATGAAGCTTTATATAATCAGGATAAAATAAAGCATTACCTTGTAAGACATGAGCAGGCTGCCGTTCATGCGGCGGAAGGGTATGCAAGAGTTACGGGAAAATGCGGTGTTGCGCTTGTAACTTCAGGCCCCGGGGCATGTAATACGGTAACGGGGATTGCAAACGCATACTATGACGGCTATCCTATCGTTGTTCTGACCGGTCAGGTCGGTTTAAATCAAATCGGAAATGATGCATTTCAAGAGGCTGACGTTGTAGGCATTACACGTTCATGTTGTAAACATAATTATCTTGTTAAAGATGTTAAAGACTTGCAAAGAATTATAAAAGAGGCTTTTCATATTGCAACAACCGGAAAACCGGGGCCTGTTGTAATTGACCTTCCTAAAGATGTTTTAACTCAAAAAACCGCATTCAATTACCCCAAAACGGTTAAACTTGCAGGATACAACCCAAATTATAAGGGGCACCCCATACAAATTTCAAAGGCTCTAAAAATGCTCTCTGAAGCCCATAGGCCAATTATAATCTCGGGCGGGGGAGTGTTAATGTCGGGGGCATACGATGAGTTATTTAAAATTGCAAATTACCTTAAGATACCTGTTGCACATACTCTTATGGGAACGGGCACTTTCCCTTCAAATTCGCCTTTGAATCTTGGGATGTTAGGCATGCACGGGAATTTCTGGGCAAACCATGCAGTATCCCATGCCGATGTTATATTTGCCCTCGGCACAAGATTTAACGACAGAATAACCGGATGCCTTCAGCGTTTTGCGAGGGATGCGCATGTTATCCATGTAGATATTGACCCGTGTTCAATTTCAAAAAATGTTAAAGCCGATATTCCCATAGTTGGGGACGTTAAAAATGTTTTAGGCTGCATGATAGACGATTATGAAAAAAATAAGCCGAATATTTATGAAGTTGATAAAATTAAATGGCTTGAGCAAATTGATGAATGGCGCCAAAAACGTGCAATTCCAAAGTGCCCGTCCGATAAGCTTTCCGCAATCACTGTTATAAACAAACTCTATGAAATGACAAAAGATTTAGACCCCGTTGTTTGTACGGAAGTAGGTCAGCACCAGATGTGGACGGCGCAGCTTTTTAAATTTAATAAGCCAAGGAAACTCATCACCTCGGGCGGTCTTGGAACAATGGGATTTGGTTTCCCCGCTGCTATGGGCGTTTGTGCGGCTATGCCAGATAAAACCGTCTTAAATATTGCGGGCGACGGTTCAATCCAGATGAATATTCAGGAACTTGCCACCTGTGTTGATTACAACTTTAAGGTTATTAACTGTGTTATAGATAACGGATATTTGGGAATGGTACGCCAATGGCAGGAAAAATTATTCAATAAACACTATTCACAAACAAAAATCTCTCATCCTGATTTTGTAAAACTTGCAGAAAGTTATGGGGCGCTTGGTATAAGGGTCGAAAAAGAAGAAGAAATAGAACCTGCTATCAAAAAAGCACTTGAAGCAAAAGTTCCCGTTATAATTGATTTTGTGGTCGAAGGTTGCGAGATGGTATATCCGTGGGTACTTGCGGGTGAACCTTTAACCAAGGTGCTTTTATCTAACGACTGTTAAAAGAAAGAGAAATTTATTATGGAGAATTTACATACAATATCAATTCTTGTTTCAAATGAATCAGGTGTTCTCTCAAGAATAGTTGATTTATTTTCGGGCAGAGGCTATAACATTGAAAGCTTAACCGTTGCGCCTACCATAGATAAACTCTATTCAAGGATAACCATTGTAACTGCGGGAAATCAAGCTGCAATTGAGCAGATATGCAAACAACTAAACAGGCTTATTCCGATTATCAAAGTTGTTGATTTAAACATCAATGAAGCGGTTGAAAGAGAAATTGCGCTTGTAAAAATTAAAGTTAAAGACGAAGAAAAGAGCGATATTCTAAGAATAGCGGAAGCAACAAACGCTAAAATAATTGATATAACTGATAAAATATACATCTTGCAGGCAATCGGGGATGAAAAACAAATTCAAGCTCTTGTTGAGATGGTTCGGCCGTATTCCGTCAGAGAATTTGTAAGAAGCGGCAAGGTTGCCATTTCAAGAACAGGCGACTTTTCAAACATTAAAAACGCTTAGTTTTTAATTGAATTTTCATCCTGTTTTATAAAATCGCACATAACTTCAAGACGTTTATCTTCCATTGCATCAATGAGCTCTTGAATATTTTTAATTTTGCCCATTTTAAAACCCGCTTCCGCAAGAACGACACAGTCGTTACAAAGTCTGTATTTTGAATACTGAATGCTTCCTGCCATTGATTTATGTTCCCCGCAGGCAGAGCAATCGAAAAACTCGTTTTCAATTTCAGGGTCTTCTTCTATATCGTCAATATACATTTGATGCGCAATTTGTTGCATCTCTTTTATTATTTCGGCATTGTCCATACCAAAATTTTAACATAAAAAATCACACAGTATATAATTTGAAATTAAAACTCCTTTTATACTAAGGCAATACCCGTTTTTTGTTTTTTTGATGTGTCCGGTTTTTAAATACTTTTGTATTATATTTTTATATTTGTCCTCAAAATTGATATCAAACTTTTTATTTATTTTGTCTGTGTTAATGCCTTCTTTTTTTCTAAACCCTAAAAAAATGTATTCTTCAAGAAGTTCTTCTTTATTTAATTTGATCTTATCTTCAAGTTTTGTCGGGTCATTTATATAGTTTTTTATATTTATGGTATTTTTGTATCTGATATTTCTGTTTAACCCGCTTGCATTAAGCCCAAAACCATAGTAGGGTTTAAGATTCCAATAATTTAAGTTGTGTTTTGATATATAGTTTTTGTTTTTTGCAAAGTTTGAAATTTCATAATGGGTGTAATCTTTTAATTCTTCTGTACAAATTTCATACATTTTTGCCTGCATATTTTCATCGGGAAGGTTTTTTGGAGTGAATTTTGAATAGTATGTCCCATCTTCAATTTTTAGTCCGTAGGTTGATATATGTTCCAATGACAGTTCTTTTGCTATTTTTAAATCGTTTGTCCAATCATCTAAAGTTTGATTATTTAAACCGTAAATTAAATCAATACTTATATTTTTAAACCCCGCAGCTTTTGCGTTTTCAATTGAATTGTATGAGTCAACTACGCTATGACACCTTCCTATTTCTTCAATCAACTTTTGATTGAAAGATTGAACTCCTATGCTTATTCTGTTAAAACCAAGCTCTGATAGCTTTTTAAGGTATTCAATATTTCCGTTTTCGGGGTTAACTTCTATTGTAATTTCAGGATTTATTTCAAATCTGAAAAGCTCGATAATTTTTTTCAACTGTTCAATTTTAATGATGGAAGGAGTGCCGCCCCCTATATATAGAGTTTTAAGTGCTTCATTTTTATATTTGGCTTTAATTTGTTTTTGAAGCGAGTTTATGTATTCATCAATTAAATTTAAATTGATGTAACTTACAAACGAACAGTATTTGCACTTTTTTTTGCAAAAAGGGATATGGATGTAGCAGTATTTTGTCATTTAATTATTTTAACAACTTCAAAAGAAATAAAAAAGCGGTTATAATTAAAATATGAAAACAAACATGGAAAAAGAAATTTTTTCTCAAACCGACGTTTTGAAAAGAATTTGGGAAAAGTATGTAAAAGACGGCAAAATAGAATTTAACTTTGAATTTGATTTTGAAGAAATCAAATTTATAGCCTCAGGCTCATCTTATAATGCATCAAGGCTCGGGCACAAATTTTTTGAAACTTATACTCATAAAAGAGTTTCTTTTGAATATTCATCCGAGTTTATCTCAAATTGGGATAAGAAAATAAAAAAAGATACGCTTTATTGTTTTGTTAGTCAATCGGGCGAAACTTATGACACAAAGTGCGCACTTGATATTGTAAAAAAAGAGGGCGGAAAGACTTTAGCTGTTGTAAACAATTCAAATTCTTATATATATAATAATTCGGATTTTAAAATTGACGTTCTTGCCGGGGTTGAAAATTCTATTGCCGCAACAAAGTCGTTTTTAGCGTGTGTTGTTTGCTTATGGCTTCTTTCCGTTTCATATTCAAGCGAATACAATATAGCAAAATTGCCGTTTGTTATGGACGAAGCCATTATTGCAACGGAAAATTCTCTAAAGATTTCAAACGGTATAAAAGATGCGGCTAAAACAATCTCAAAAAAAGAGAAAATTTCTTTAATCGGGTATAATTTTGGCTATATTCTTGCAAAAGAGGGTGCCCTTAAGATTAAAGAAACTTCTTATACCGATACAACGGCATATCCGACGGGAGAATTTTTACACGGACACACCGCAATTTTAAATAAGAATAAAACACTTGTTGAAATATACACAGACACTCTTTCGGAGTTTGAAGAAAACACCCTTTTAAAAATAAAACAGGATTTTAACCCTGAAATTATAGCAATAACGGATAAAAAATCGGATACAAAAAATGCTATAAAGTTTAATAAATATAACTACAATCTCTCTAAAATATGCGCAATAACCGTTATATTGCAAAGGCTTGCACTTGAAGTCGCATTAATTTTGGGGGCAGATGTTGATAAACCTACGGGTTTGCATAAAGTAGTCGGGGGTTAGTTTTCCCCTATAGATTCATAAGTTTCTTCAAGATACTTTTGTTCAATTTGTTTTGACGGGATAAGTCCGTAATCTTTTAATTTTTCAACCTGCCCTATAAGGCCGCCTTTGCCTTTAGCGGTTTTTATAAGTTCGTCAAATTTTTTCCTCAAGGTATCAAACGAGGTTTGAACCCCTTCAATTTTTGATATAAAGGTTACAAATTTATCGTATATGGCAGCTGAGAGCTTAATAATATCTTTTATGTTGTCGTACTGGTTTTTGTTTGCCCAAAGGTAACTTACCGTTCTTAAAATTGCAATAAGAGTTGAAGGGCCTGCTATTATAATGTTTTCTTTTAGGGCATCTTCTATGAGTTTGTTATTTGAATATATAAATGTCAAAGGGTATTCAAAAGGTATAAACATGACCGTAAAATCGGGAGTATTCAACCCTTCAAGGTTGGTATACTTACCGCTCAATTCCCTGATTCTATCGTAAACGTCATTTAGAAATTGGCTCATGTGTTTTTGTTTAATTTGCTCATCTTCTTCTTCCATATAATCAAGAAACTCGCTTAAAGGTGCTTTTGAATCAACTACAACGCTTTTTGTACCTTCACCAAGATATATAACGGCATCCACAATCTTTGCCCCGCTTGAACCGTCAAGAGATTTAAAACATACTTGCGTTTCATAGTTTCCAAATTTCGGATTTTCTTTTTTATCAATTAAGCCTGAAGATTTTAAAAGTTTTTCTAAAATCATCTCCCCTAAAGAGCCTCTGAATTTGGAGTTTTGGCTTATGGCTAAAGACAGTTTTTCCGTTGTTTGCATGTTTATTTGATTTTGTTTAATTAAATCCTCAATTTGTTGTTTTAAGGTGGCACAGTTTATTTTGTTTGTTTCATCCGCCGCTTCAACTTTTACTTGAAACTCTTTTATTTTTTCTTTGAGCGGGTTTAAAAATCCTTCAAGAGAAATTAAATTTTGCTCCTGAAGATTTTTTTGTTTTTCAATAAGAATTTCGTTTGCACTGTTGGTAAACTCTTTTTTTATGAGGTTATAAATCGTTTCTTCGTTATCTTTAATAAGCTTGTTTGCTTCAATTTTTGCATTTTTTTCAAAAATTTCTTTTTGAAGTTCAAGGTTTTTCTTTTTTTCTGCGGTTAGTTTGATAAAAAATATAAAACCGCTTACAATTGCACCAAAAATAAACCCTAAAAAACCGTATAATACAAACTCCATTAATCCCCCGTTTTAATTTTTTTAAGCAAAGTAGTTTAGTTTACCGCCTTCAAGAGCCTTTTTTCGAGCATGTGCAATTTTTGCTTGAATTTGCGCCTGTTCTTTTTTTGCATCCAACATTGCTTCTTTTCTTGCAATTGAATCAAGGTTGCCCCTTGCCCCAATTAAACTTTGCTGAGCATTTGATGCTTTTATGGCTTCAAGTTCTGCGTTGTTTGCCCTGTATATTGCACTTTGTGCCGCAAGAGAAGCTGCTATTGACATAAAACTACCTTCCTTATCTTCTAATATTATAAAACATAAAAAAGTTGAAAATTGCTAACCTTTTTTTGCCTCGGAACCTATTATCTCGGAATCCAACCTTAAAAATACCGGATGAATTTCTTCTTTTGTAATCAGCTTTCCTGTTTTTAGCATATTTTTCTTAATATCTTTAAACTTAATATTTATATCGAATTTGAGCTCTTGCGCCATATCTTTTGATATATTCGGGCAAAAAGCATCAATTAAAAGAGCAATTTTTACCATTAAGTTTAAAATCGTGTATAAAACGCATCCGCATTCAAGAATTTTTCCTTCTTTGTATAGAGTCCATGGAGCATTATCGTTTACATATTTGTTTGCTTCATCAGACAGGCTTACAATTTTTGAAGCGGCACCTTGTATATCCATATTGTCAAAGCACAATTGTACTTCTTTTATGGTTTCTTCCGTTTTATTGATAAGATTATCGTTTATAAATTCTTCTTTTATATCGCCGTCAAAATACTTAAATAGCATATTTAACGTACGATTTAAAAGGTTTCCTATATTGTTTGCAAGGTCTGCATTGACTTTTTCTTTAAAATCAATATCCGAATAGTTGCCGTCTTTCCCGCCGATTGCAGATGTTGCCATAAAGTATCTCAGAGCATCCGGACTTTTAAGGTTAAATGACTCCATAATGCTTTTTGGAGAGATAACATTCCCTGTTGATTTTGACATTTTATTTTTATCTATCATAATCCAGCCGTGGGCATAAATGCTTTTTGGAAGTTCAACACCAAGCGCCATCAGTATTCCAATCCAATAGATTGAGTGGAATTTTAAAATGTCTTTTCCTATTATATGATAATTTACGGGCCAAAAGTCTTTAAAATTTTCTTCACAATTTCCATCCGTGCTGTACCCTAAGCCCGTTATATAGTTTGAAAGCGCATCTATCCAAACGTATATAACCTGTGTCGGGTCTGATTTAACTTCAATACCCCATTCAACATTTGTTTTTGCTCTTGAAACAGAGATATCTTCAATGTTTTCAAGCTGGTTTAAAACCTCTTGGACTCTAAATTCGGGTTGGATAAATTTCGGGTTTTTTTTGATATGGTCAATAATCTTATCTTTATACTTTGTTAATTTAAAAAAGTAGTTTTCTTCTTCCACCAGTTCGGGCTTTTTATTGTGGATGGGGCAGTTTCCGTTTTCATCAAGGTCTTTATCAGCTAAAAAGCACTCGCACCCCGAACAATAAAGCCCTTTATATTTGTGTTTATAAATATCACCGTTTTCAAGAAGCTTTTCAAAAATATCCTGAACGGTTTTTTTGTGGTAATCGTCCGTTGTCCTAATAAACTTGTTATATTCAATGTCTAAAAGTTTCCATGAGTCAATAAATGCTTTTGAATTTTTGTCGCAAAGTTCTTTCGGGGTTATGTTAAGAGATTTTGCGGTTTTTTGGATTTTAATTCCGTGTTCGTCCGTTCCGGATAAGAAAAACACTTTATCCGCTCTTTTTTTATAGTGCCTTGCAACAATGTCCGTTAATATTTTTTCATAGGCATGCCCTATATGAGGTTCGCCGTTAACATAGTCTATTGCGGTTGTGATTGAAAATGTTTCCATAGTATTCTCCAAATAAAAGCATTATATTTAAAATAAACATTCTAATCAAGAAAAAGCAAGTTAATTTTTTTTCAGGTTTTTAATAGACATAAAAATTATAAAAGAAGGGTAATATGAGTTTATGAAAATTCAAGCTATAAATTCAAAAGTTCAATCATATAAATCATATAGCAGGAGTAAGGCCGAAAATTTAAGCTCTTTTGTTGCCGATAAAAATAATTCGGTTAGTCTTTATGATAATAAGGTTTCTTTTTATGGGATAAAAAATCTTTTTTTGAATAAACTGAGAATAAAAGAAAAAATTAAATCACATGAAATAAGACAAGAAATCTCTGATGTTCTTGATATAGCTAATTCATCGCACTACTTTTCAAAAGATGTGTATAGTGACGTAAAATGGTATCAGCAGAAAGGAAAAGAACAAAACTTTAAAAAGCCCTATATCCCCCGATATTATTCATATTCATATTCCGACGAAGGACTTCATTTTGAAGATATTGATAAAGAAAACGGGTATGCAAAACACATATCAGTTGTGAATATGAAAAAGGACAAGTCTGTTATTGATGAATACATAATGCCTGACGGTCCGGATGGTATTATTACCTATAAAAATTATGATAAGACCTCAGGCGACGAAGAATTTGTCGTACAACAAGGTAAACTCATTAGCTATACTTTTAAAGACCGTGAAGCAAATATAGCGTTATGTTTTGTTCCAAAAGATGACGGCTTTGCCTATTTTGAAGGAACTCTGGATGAAAACGGCGAACCCTTAACCACAATAAAAGAAATAAGGGGGTATAATGACCCTTCAATGCCAATATCTTATAAAGAAAGAAATGATAACGGCGGCATGGATGAATATATTTATCTTAAGAAAAATCATATCTGCCACAAAAAGTAGCTTATTTTCCTATACAGAATTTTGAAAATATATTATCAAGAATTTCATCATTTATAACTTCACCCGTTATTTCTCCAAGAGATATGAGGGAAGATTTTATATCAATAGAGATTAAGTCTTTCGGGGTTTTGTTTTCTATGCCGCTAAGTGCGTAATTTATGTACAATAAGGCATTTTTTAAGCTCTCTTGTTGTCTTTGATTTGTTGTAAATTCAACTTCATCTATATCTTTTAAGATGACTTTTTCATAAATTATTTGTTTTAATTTTTCTATATTTTTGCCTGTTTTAGAGCTTATTGAAAGAGAATTTATATCGCTTGATTCTTTAATATCTGCTTTTGTTGAAATTAGAATTGAAGTTTTGTCTTTTGCAAGGTCAAATATTTCTCTATCTTCTTTTGTAATGCCCACTGTTCCGTCATACAAAAGAAGAACTATATTTGCTTCGTCAATTGTGCTTTTTGAATTATTTATTCCGATTGATTCAACTTTATCAATATTTTTATCCTCTCTTATGCCTGCCGTATCAATTAGAGTGGCAATTATTCCTTCAATTTCAATGCTTTCAGCTATTGTATCTCTTGTTGTACCTGCTATATCGGTTACAATGGCTCTATCCAGATTTAAAAGTGCATTAAAAAGAGAAGATTTTCCCACATTAGGGCGCCCTACAACCGCAATTTTTATCCCTTCTCTAAATATATTGTGGTTTGATGCGTTTTTTAAAACCCTTTCTATTTTTGTTTTGGCATAGTTTAGAGCATCTTTTATTTCATCGTCCGAAACCTCTTTAACATCTTCCGGAAAATCAACCCAGGCGGTTATTTTGGATAAAATTTCAAGGATTTTTTCCCTTATGTTATCTATTTCAACTGAAAGCGCTCCTGCTAAATTTGAAGCCGAGTACTTTGCGGCCTTATTTGTTTTTGAATTAATTAAATCCAATATGGCTTCTGCCTTTGATAAATCAATCTTATGATTTAAAAATGCCCTTTTTGTAAATTCCCCTCTTTGAGCCTGTCTTGCGCCTTCTTTCATAACAAGGGAAAGTATTTTTTTGATTAAAACAGGGTTGCCGTGGGTTTGAATTTCTATGACATCTTCCCCCGTATAGCTTTTTGGGGATTTAAAATAAAGAACTATGACTTCATCAACCTTTTCTTCCCCTGAGATAATCCAGCCATGGTTAATTTTATTTTCATATACTTTTTTATTAAAAAGTTTTTTTATAATTTCTAAAGAATTTTCCCCCGATATTCTTATAATTCCAATTCCTCCGACGGATAAGGGGGTTGCGTTTGCACAAATTGTATCAAAAAAGTTACTCATAATTGTAAATATTATCATGTTTATTATAAAATCTACAAGTGATGAAATTTAGACTAAATAAGAGGAATTTATAAATATTATGGACTTTAGTGCATTAATGATACAAGTTTTAAAAGTAATTGCAGACTTTGCGGGTAACTGGGGGCTTGCGATTATTATTTTAACTTTAATTATAAGGTTTGCCCTTTGGCCTGCAAATGTTTCTCAGCAAAAATCCATGAAAACAATGCAGATTATTCAACCAAAAATCAAAATGATTCAGGAAAAATATAAGTCAGACCCTGAAACCATGCAAAGAAAAATGATGGAATTTTGGAAGGAAAACAAAGTTAACCCTATGGCAGGTTGCCTTCCTATGTTAATCCAGCTTCCAATTTTTATATTGTTGTATTCTGCGCTTATGAGCCCTGCTTTTATTGAACAGGCGGGAAATGCGGACTTTCTTTTTATAAAAAGGCTTGATGCAACAATAAGAAGCAATGCCGGCTTATCTAATGACGGACAATTCCAGCTTGATAAATTTGCCCGCATTCAATCCGCAAAAACGGCCAGCGTATATTTAAAAAACGGCGAGACTTTATATGATGTCAGAATTAAAGAACCTCAAAAAGCGGTTACAATTCAAGGGGAAATTGTACCGGGGGAACCCGTTGATTTAAAACTCCAAATGGACAGTTTGAACCTTAAGTTTGAAACCCTTAATTCTATTGAAAAAGTCGAAACCAAAGTTTCAAACATCCAAACAAGAGAAACAGAAAATGTTACTTTCAACAGAAAAGGGGATTTCCTTGCAGCTACCGTTCCCACCGTTAAAGCGGTAGAGAGCATTCACTATGATGTAATATTCCTGCTTGTTTTATTTGTCGGAACAATGATTTTGATGCAAAAGGTCATGATGGCTCAAAGCCCGAAACAAACCGACCCCAATCAGGCTGCCATACAAAAATCAATGACAACGGTTATGCCAATTATGATTACCATAACATTTGTCTTTGTCCCGATTCCTGCGGGCGTTCTTTTGTACCTTGTTACATCAAATATTTTCCAGATAATTCAAACGGTTATCATAAATAAGCAACTCGAATCTGAGGATAAAACCACAAAAAGCGCAAGCAATGCCGTTATTGAAGCAGAGGTTATAGATAATAAAAAGTAGATAAGGAATAAGATATGGTTAAAGTTTTTGAAGGTAAATTGACTCCGAAAAAATCCGATAAATTTTGTATTGTTATATCAAGATTTAACGACTTTATTGGTACCAAACTCTTATCGGGTGCAATCGACACTTTTATAAGACATGGCGTTAAGGAAGAAAATATTGATGTGATTTGGGTTCCGGGGGCATTTGAAATACCTTTGTTTTGCAAAAAAGCGGCTAAAAAGGGTTATAGTGCCATTCTTGCACTCGGCGCAATAATAAAAGGCTCAACCCCCCATTTTGATTATGTTGCAGCAGAACTTTCAAAAGGAATTGCTCAGGTATCCCTTGAATCAGGTATTCCCGTTATATTTGGTGTTCTGACTACAGATAATATAGAACAGGCAATTGAACGTGCCGGAACAAAATCGGGTAACAAAGGTGCTGATGCAGCTAAGGCTGCAATTGAAACCGCTAACCTTGCAAATTATCTGTAAAACAAATTTTAAACCCCCTATAAGGGGGTTTATTTTACATTATTTTATCCACAACGGGTGCAAGTTTTTTCAGTTTTGAATACAGTTCAACAAACTGATTCGGGTATAGAGATTGTGCGCCGTCACAAAGAGCGCATTCCGGCTTATTGTGTACTTCTATCATAAGTCCGTCGCACCCTGCCGCAACTGATGCCATAGACATAGGAGCAACCTTATCTCTCAGACCGGTTCCATGGGATGGGTCTACAATTATGGGCAGATGGCTTAATTTTTTAACAACCGGAATAGCGCAAAGGTCAAGAGTGTTTCTTGTTGCAACTTCAAATGTTCTAATCCCTCTTTCACAAAGTATTACTTCTCTGTTTCCGCCCGAGAGTATATATTCTGCCGCCATAAGCCATTCGTTAATTGTTGCGGACAACCCCCTTTTTAACATAACAGGTTTATTAATTTTGCTTAACTCTTTTAAAAGGTTAAAATTCTGCATATTTCTTGCCCCGACCTGAAGAATGTCTACATAATCCAAAAACATTGGAATTTGGTTTATTTCCATGACTTCTGAGGTTACCGCAAGGTTGTATTTATCTGCGGCTTTTCTTATCAGTTTTAAGCCGTCCTCTCCAAGCCCCTGAAATGCGTATGGAGAGGTTCTTGGTTTAAATGCGCCCCCTCTGATTATTTTTATTCCCGCATCCTTCATTGCTTTTGCACATTCAAAAATCTGTTCTTCGTTTTCAATTGTGCAAGGGCCCGCTATCATGCCCACATGATTTCCGCCGAATTTTTCATTGTTAACTTCAATTATGGTGTCCTCATTTTTAAATATTCTTGATACAAGCTTATAGCTTGATGAAATTTTTATGACTTCTTTAACTCCGTCCAGTAATTCAAGGTCCCTCGGGTCCATAACTTTTCCGCCGACCGCACCGATTACGGTGTGCATATCTCCTCTTGAAACATGGGCATCAAACCCTTTTTGTTTTATAAAATCAATAACTTTTTGTATATTGTCCTTGCTCGCCCCATGGCGCATTACAACCAGCATTTTGTTTTCTCCTTTTTTATTTAATTTTATCAGGAAAAAAATTATTATGATAGAATTATAATTACTATGCCGCATTTTTTAACTGATAAAAACAACATAAAAGACGGATATATCTATGTATCGGATGCAGATACCCTCAATCATTTAGTGTCTGCTTTGAGAATAAAGCCAAACGAGATTGTTAAATTCATTGATGAAGATGAAATTGTATACCGTTCAAAAGTTATCGAAGTTGATAAAAAGCATATTAAAGCGGAAATTATAAAAAGCGAAAAGTCTGAAAGAAAGTTAAACATTGATATATCCGTTGTTATTTCAATTTTAAAACCGGACGGAATGAATTTAGCTCTCCAAAATGCCGTACAGGCAGGCGCAAAAGAGATTTATACGGTTATCTCTGATAACTGTGCTTCTAAATTTGAGTCAATAAATAAAGAAGAAAAGTGGCAAAAAATCGGAATGGAAAGTTTTAAACAGTGTGAAAGAGCAGATATTCCAAGGGTCTATTCAAAAAAGACTTTTAGCGAGGTTTTTTCAAAATTCAAAAAAGAAAATATAATTGTGTTTGCGGAAAAATACGATAAATATACAATTAAACAAGCGCTCAATAACCTTAATAAAACAGAAAAAATTCTTCTTGTGTTCGGCCCTGAAGGCGGATTTTCAGAAGAAGAATTTAATTATTTTAAAAAAGAAAATTTAAAGCTTACAACCTTGGGGCCATTAATTTTTAAGGCTCCAAATGCGGTTACGGCGGGAATTTTTGGGGTAGTGCAATGTTTGATGAAATAATTGATAAAATAAAGCCCTATATAAAAGATTATGAATCATACCTTGTCGGCGGATATATGAGAGACAAAATGTCGGGCATTAAATCCAACGACAGAGATATTGCAATTAAATGCTCCAAATTAAAAGACTTGGTTAAACAAATTTCAGATAATACAAAAGGTGCATACGTTGAACTTGACAATGAAAATGAGATATATAGAGTTGCATGGGGGGAAGATTACGTTGATTTTGCCCGCCTTTATAACGATTGTCTTGAAGATGATATTAAAAGACGGGATTTTACCATAAATTCCATAATGTATGATATCAACAACGATGTTGTAATTGATGTCCTAAACGGCAAAAACGATTTTAATTCGGGGTTAATCAGAACTTATAATATCTCAAATCTCTCTGATGATTATTTAAGAATGCTTAGAGCCTTTAGGTTTAAATCAGCTTTAGGATTTAAAATTGAAGATGATATTTTGGAATTTGTCAAAAAAAATGCCAAAAACATAAACAATATTGCACCGGAGAGAATAAACAGTGAACTTATTAAAATTTTTGAAGGAAAAGATGTTGTATCCACACTTGAATTAATGGATGAAGCGGGATTATTGGAAGTTATATTCCCGGTTTTTAGAGAGATAAAAAAAATACCTCCAAACTCTCATCATCACCTTGATTTATTCCATCACCTGCTTGAAACCGTTAATAATATAAGGATTGATAAGCCCGAATTAAAACTTGCCGCATTTTTGCATGACCTTGCAAAGCCTGATACCTGGACAATTGAGCCCGATACAAAAAGGCATCGTTTTATAGGGCATGATGAACTCGGGGGCAAAAAAGTCATTCCCATTCTAAAAAAGCTCAAATTTTCAAAAAAACAAATTGACTACATATCAAAAATGATTGCAAACCACATATACCCTTCATCTTTGATGAGCTCTAAAGATGTATCACAAAAAGCAATAATACGTTTTTTTAGAAAAATCGGGGATGACACTCTTGATTTAATTGAACTTGCAAGGGCAGACAGGCTTTCTGCAAGAGGGATTGCGGTTGATGATAAAATGGTTAGGGAAAATTTAGATAACCTTCAAACACTAAAAGATATGTATAATGAAATTTCTCCTAAATTAAAATCACTCCCTAAGCTCATAGACGGAAACCAAATAATGGAAATACTTCAAATTGAGCCTTCTTATAAATTAAGAGAAATTATTGAAGAAATTAAAGAGCTCCAGCTTGAAGAAAAGATAAAAACCCCTCTTGATGCTATTAAATACGTTCAATCCAAAAAAATCTAAACCGAGAATATGTCTTTAATATCTTGATAAGTTAAGGTTTTTGCAATATTTCTGTCAATAGAAATGACCGAATCCACAAGAGAACGCTTTTTGGATTTCAATTTTTGTATTTTTTCTTCAACCGTATTTTTTGTAATTAAGCGGTAGACAAAAACCTTTTTGGTTTGCCCGATACGATATGCCCTGTCTGTTGCCTGATCCTCAACGGCAGGATTCCACCACGGGTCATAGTGAATTACATAGTCTGCCCCCGTCAAATTCAAGCCCGTTCCGCCCGCTTTAAGGGATACAAGGAAGATAGGAATTGTAGGGTCATTGTTGAACCTTTCAACAACTTCTTGCCTGTCTTTTGTTGAACCTGAAAGGTATTCGTGCTTAATTCCTTTTTCTTCAAGCCAAACTTTTATAATATCCAGCATTCCGACAAATTGACTAAATAAAAGAATTCTATGACCTTCTGAAATAATTTCTTCAAGCATTGATTGAAGGTGTTCAAATTTGCCCGATTCGTTTATCCCGAGTTTGCCCTCTTTATCGTATAATCTCGGGTGGCAACAAATTTGTCTCAGTCTTAAGAGTGCAGAGAATATAGACATTCTGGATTTTTCTAGGCCGACGGTTTCAATGGATTTAAAGAGTTCTTCTTTGGTTGAATCAAGAACCTGCAAATATAAATCTTTTTGTTCCGGTGTAAGTTCGCAGTATGCAACCGATTCGATTTTGTCGGGCAAGTCTTTTGCAACATCTCTTTTCATACGTCTTAAAATGAAGGGGAATATTTGAGATTTGAGCCTTTTTTCAACGGCTTTATCCTCTTTTTCAACAATGGGATAAACATATCTGTGGTTAAATTCGGTTGTATCAAAAAGAAAACCGGGCATCAAAAAGTCAAATATGCTCCACAATTCTTCAAGCCTGTTTTCAATCGGGGTACCCGAAAGGGCAAGTTTATGCTTTCCTTTCAGTGCTTTTGCGGCCTTTGATGTTTGGCTTTGATAGTTTTTTATATTTTGAGATTCATCTAAGATTATATATCTGAAATTGTATTTACTTAAAGCGTCAATATCTCGCCTTATAAGCGCATAGCTTGTAATAACGACATCATATTTGGGTATGTTTTTGAAATTATTTTTTCTCTCCACTCCGGTTAAGGTTAAATATTTAAGGTTTGGCGCAAACTTTTCAATTTCATTTTCCCAGTTGAAAACAACCGATGTCGGACAGACAACAATAGAAACTTCTTTTCCGTCTTTTTCTTTTGCCTTTTGTAATAGCGTCAGTGTTTGCAGAGTTTTTCCAAGCCCCATATCATCTGCCAAAATTCCGTTTAAGCCGTACTTATACAAAAACCATAACCAGCTGTAACCTTTTTGCTGGTATTCTCTTAATGTTGCAACCGTACTTTTTGGGAGAGGGGTATTTTCCATATTGGAAAAGGTCGAAATTTCTTTCCAGAATTTGGAAAACTTTCTTGACATCTTCATTTTAACATTCATGTTTTCCATTTCGGAAACCACACCGGCACGATAGGTCTTTACAATGTATTTATCTTCATCATTTTTATATACATCATAAGTGTTAAAAGATTTTAAAAGCGTATATACATTATCAACGGGAATTAAGCTTTGTCCCTTTCCTGTCGGCTGATAGTACCTTTGCCCTTCATAAACAAGGTCTTGAATTTTATCAAATTCAACTCTTTGGCCTTCTGCCATTGCATACATTTCAATTTCAAATTTATCGGTTGTATTTGGGGCAAAATCAATGTCGGCACAAATTGTAAGCTCTTTTTTGGCAAGCTTGTATACGGACATATCATCTTTTTCAATAAATTCCCAGTTGTCCCCCGCCTTTGTTATATAGTAGTTGTAAAAATCAATCGCATTTTCTTTTTCAAGCGCAAGGTTATTTGTCTGCATGGGGGCAAATCTGCAAGCAAGAAGCATTTGATAGGCTTTCTGTTCAAAATCCGAATCCCTTTTTACCCAGTATAATAAATCTTTCTCGGGATTTTTTATTGTTATGTATGGGGTTTTAGGGGTTTTTGTATACGGAACTTTAACTCCGTCGTATTCAAAATCCAAAGAAGCCTTTAGAGATTGGTCATAGTCCATGGTAAGCTCAACTATGCACTTTGGCGGCCTTTTTTCAAATGAAAGTTTTTCCATTTCTTCGGTTAATTCAACCGTCATAACCTTTCTTAAGGAAGGTAAATCTTCATATATAAACTTTCCGCCTTCCGCATCTTTAATGTCCGTAAAGGATGATTTTATTAAGTTTTGAGGCAAGACAGAAACCTGCACGTCCGTTTGAAAAATCCTGTCTTTATATCTCCCCCATTTTAGCCCTCTTGAAAAATATCTTATCTCCTCAAAAGGATAAATTTCTTCTTTGTCGGGACGTTTCCAATATAGAGAAAGCAATACGTTTCCGACATAAGACACGTTAACCGATAAACAAAGCTTCCAGACGTCCTGAACAAAAAGAATTTTTTTATGGGTTTTAGCGTCAATTACATCTTCCATTTTGGAGAGCATTTTGAAAAACTCATCAAACTTATTTATTTGAACGTCATACCATCCGGATTTTTTGTCGAGCCTTGATTGCTTTAATAGCATTGAAAACATCATTGCTTCAAGCTTTTGAACTTCGTTTAGTTTAAAATCGGGGTCTTTTTTTTGTGCTTCGAGTACCGCTTTAAATATCCCCTCTAAATCTCTCATAACCCTTTTTGTGTTCCTGTCCATTACAAGAATTGAAAAGAAATTCTGTCTCCTTTTGGGGTTAAAGTGGAAAATATATCCGCCTTTAGGGTTTTGTGTCATGGGGATATCTTCATCCGTAAAAATTGGTTCTTTATCAAATTTTTCATACAAAAGCTCATCTACCTGATGGTCTTTAATGGCGCTAAGTCCGAGAGCAACTGCGTGTTTACACCATGGTTCATCCAAAGGACACGAACAACTCGGGGTAACTTTCGTTTTTGTAAATTTCACGGAAACGTCGTAGTGGTCTTTAAAATTACCCTTAACTTTGCCTGATATAGTGGTATCTTTTGTTATAATATCCGATACCAGACCTTTTTGGAAACATTCATACCCCCTGCGCCAACTGCCGGGTTTTGATAAGTCTTTAATATATTTGTTATTAAAATCGTACTTCACAATAAATTAATAAAGTTGTAACTGAAATAAAAAGTTAAAATCTTAAATGTGAAATTTTTTATGTTTACACTCGAAATTAACTATAAGATAATTCTACCAAAAACCTATATAAATGCAAGGGTTTTTTCATATAAAAATTGTACACAAAACACTTGCTTTTTATTCTTTATGTTCTATAATGTATTTGTGAAATTAATCACGAATAATATAAAATATGAACTATAAAGGAGAATCACTCAAATGGCATCTCAAGACAAATGTGCATGTGAATGCAAACAAGAAACGGTTGAAGAAAGAAAACCCGTTACATGTGCTGAAGATTTTGAAGAAATGATTGTTCAAGTTCATGAAGCGCAAAGAAAATACGCTACATATACTCAAGAACAGGTGGATAAAATCTTCAAAGCAGCAGCGCTTGCCGCAAACAAGGCAAGAATACCTTTGGCTAAAATGGCCGCCGAAGAATCAGGCATGGGCATTGTGGAGGACAAAGTTATTAAAAACCACTTTGCATCCGAATACATTTATAACAAATTCAAAGATACAAAAACTTGCGGAATACTTTCCGAGGACAGAGTTAACGGAATAAAAAAGGTGGCTGAGCCCCTGGGTGTTATTGCAGGTATCGTCCCCACTACAAACCCGACTTCAACTGCAATATTTAAATCTTTGATTGCGCTTAAAACAAGAAACGCAATTATATTCTCACCCCACCCCAGAGCCAAAAATTCTACCATTGCCGCAGCAAAAATCGTTTTGGATGCTGCCGTTAAAGCCGGTGCTCCGAAAAACATTATAAGCTGGATTGATACCCCTACAATTGAACTTTCCGGTCTTTTAATGAAGCATCCTAAAATTGATGCAATATTGGCTACGGGCGGCCCCGGCATGGTTAAGGCCGCATATTCATCAGGCAAACCCGCCTTAGGTGTAGGCTCGGGCAATACTCCCGCCGTTATTGATGAAACTGCCGATATTCAAATGGCCGTTTCTTCGATATTAATGTCTAAAACTTTTGATAACGGTATGATTTGTGCATCGGAACAATCGGTTATAGCTCTTGATGAAGTCTATGATAAGGTTAAACAAGAGCTTCAATACAGAGGCGCTTATATTTTAAGCAAGGAAGAAGCCGATAAGGTTGCAAAAATCATCCTTGTAGACAGAGGCGGACAGACGGCGGTTAACCCCGCAATAGTCGGACAAAAAGCTTCGAAAATTGCTGAAATTGCAGGAATAAAAGTTCCCGAGGATGCTAAAGTTCTTATAGGGGAAGAAAAAGAAGTGGCGATTGAAAATCCTTTTGCCCATGAAAAACTTTCTCCGATTTTGGCATTATACAGAGCAAAAGATTTTAACAGTGCCGTTGACATGGCTCATGACCTTGTTATACTTGGCGGTGCAGGTCATACATCAGTTTTATATACTGATGAAAGAAAACAGGAAAGAATTAACCTGTTTGCAACAAAGCTTCCTACGGGCAGAATACTGATTAATTCTCCCTCATCTCAAGGCGGTATTGGTGATTTATACAACTTCAGATTAGAGCCCTCGCTTACGCTCGGATGCGGTTCGTGGGGCGGCAATTCCGTCAGCGAGAACGTCGGTGTTAAACACTTATTAAACTACAAAACCGTTGCCGAAAGGAGAGAAAATATGCTTTGGTTTAGAGTTCCGCCTAAAGTTTACTTCAAAAGAGGAGCTACGGATTTAGCCCTCAGAGAATTAAAAGGCAAACAAAGGGCGTTTATTGTAACGGACAGATTTTTGTTTGATTCCGGTGCGGTTTCAAATATAACAAAACCTCTGGAAGAAATCGGAATAGACTATCAAATTTTCTTTGATGTTAAGCCCGACCCTACTCTTTCAACCATAAACGAGGCTATGCAAATGGTTAACGTTTATAAACCTGATGTTATCATTGCTCTTGGCGGCGGTTCACCGATTGATGCCGCTAAAATTATCTGGCTTCAATACGAACAACCCGAATTATCTTTTGAAGATATTGCAATGAGATTTATGGATATCAGAAAAAGAATTTGTATGCCTCCAAAACTTGGTGCAAAGGCTACAATGGTTGCAATTCCCACCACATCAGGTACGGGTTCTGAAGTTACACCTTTTGCCGTTATTACGGACGATAAAACGCACATTAAATACCCGATTGCAGATTATTGCCTCACACCTGATATGTCAATTATTGATGCCAACTTTGTAGATACAATGCCAAAGGGTCTTACGGCTGCATCAGGTATTGATGCTCTGACCCACGCTCTTGAAGCATACGTTTCAAGTATGGCAACAAACTTTACAAACTCTCCCGCACTTGAGGCTGCTAAACTTATATTCAGGTATCTTCCCCGTTCTTATGCAAACGGCAAGGATGATCCTATTGCAAGAGAAAAAATACACTACGCTTCATGCCTTGCAGGTATGGCATTTGCAAACGCATTTCTTGGTGTGTGCCATTCAATGGCGCATAAACTTGGTGCCGCATTCAACGTGCCCCACGGCCTTGCAAATGCATTTTTAATCAATCAGGTAATAAGATATAACGCAACCGATTGTCCTAAAAAACAGGCTACATTCCCTCAGTATAAATTCCCGAATGCTAAAGCTAAATACGGACAGGTTGTTGACAACCTCGGTCTTGGCGGGAAAGATGACGATGAGAAAGTCGAAATCTTGCTTGAAGCAATTACTCAACTCAAAAAAGACCTCAATATACCGCTATCAATAAAAGATTGGGGCATAACCGAAGAACAGTTTTATGGAAAACTGGATGAGCTTGTTGAGCTTGCATTTGATGACCAATGCACGGGCGCAAACCCTGTTTACCCCTTAATGGAAGAAATCAAACAAATGTACATTAAGGCATTTAACGGTGAATACTAATTATAAAATGCCCTTATGAAATTCATAAGGGCATTTTTTTAGCTTGTTTTATGGAAAAAATATCGGATAAAGTTATAGGCAGATTAACCCAATATCATTCCATACTGGGTGACTGTATTAAAAACAACATAATGACTGTGACATCTTCTGTTCTTGCGCAGCTTCTCAAAATTGATGATTCGCAAGTCAGAAAGGATATTTCAATGCTTAATAATGCGGGAAAATCTCGTGTCGGTTACGATTCAATTAAGCTAAAAGAAACAATTGAAAAAACTTTAGGGTTTTCAAACCCGAAAAATGCGTTTATAATCGGTGCAGGTAATTTGGGTTCCGCTCTTGCCAAATATAACGGGTTTGAAGATTACGGCCTTAGCGTTCTTGCACTTTTTGATATAGATAAAAATAAAATCGGAACAAAAATAAATTCTAAACCTGTATTTGATATTAAAGATTTGCCCTACTATACAAAAGATATGAATGTCGAAATCGGAATTTTAACCATCCCTGCCGATTTTGCTCAGGAAATTGCGGATTATGCCGTGAAATCAAAAATAAAATATATATGGAATTTTTCTCCCAAGGTTTTAAATCTCCCTTCAGATATTGAAGTTTGGAATGAAAACCTTATGGGAAACTTTTTGCAGTTTTCATATAAAATTTCAAAGAATTCTTAATTTTCTTTTCTCATTTTCGGATAACAGTATACGAAATAAATTATTATCCCAAGCACTATCCACAAGGGAAACAATATTGCGCTTGTTCCAAGGTTAAGCAGGGAATATGCCATAAGTCCGCCGCAAAAAAGCACCCCTAAAATCGGAAACAGGGGGATAAAAGGAACCTTGAAGGGCCTTCTTCTGTTGGGTTCGACTTTTCTTAAAATTAAAACCGCTATACAAACAATGGTGAATGAAGTAAATGTTCCAAAGTTGCACAGTTCCGCCGACACGTTTAAATCCATAAACAGTGCCCCGATTGCAACCAAAATCCCGGATACCCATGTTATAATATGCGGAGTGGAGTATTTAGGGTGTATTTCCTGAAATTTTTTGGGTAAAAAACCGTCCCTGCTCATTGCGTATAAAATTCTTGTTGTTCCGAGCTGATAAACAAGAAGAACGGATGTAAGCCCGGCAAGCGCTCCTATTGAGATTAATCCCGCAACCCAATTGTTCCCCGTTGAGCTCATGGCGGCAGAAATTGGTGCCATAATGTTTATTTCGCTTATGGGAACAATCCCTGTTAAAACGAGTGCGGTTATAATATAGATTATTGTGCATATCACAAGAGTTCCGATTAAACCCCTCGGGAGGTTTCTTTGGGGCTTTTTTGTTTCCTCGGCTGCGGTTGATATTGCATCAAATCCGACATAAGCAAAGAAAATTATAAATGCGCCCGAAATTATTCCATGCCAGCCGTTGGGGGCAAATGGCGTCCAGTTTTCGGGTTTAATATAATGCAGACCGGCAAATATAAATAAAAATATAACGGCTAACTTTATAAATACCATAACTGCCGCAGTTTTAGCGGATTCATTTATCCCTCTTACAAGAAGAATTGTAATTATTATAATTAACAGAATTGAGGGAAGATTGATTGCAAAAGGTATACAGTTAAATAACAAAGGAATGTGATCGTTTGGGTTTAAGCCCATATTTTGATAGATTGAAACTGCGGTTCTATAGTCGTTTACAAGATAAACGGGGGGATTTACCGCCCATGACGGTAAAATATGAGAAAAGCCTTTTAAAAATTCAAGGAAATATCCGCTCCAAGCGGATGCCACAGTAATATTTCCTATTGCATATTCAAGCATCAAAATCCAGCCTATCATCCATGCCATAAATTCACCCATTGTGGCATAGGTATACGTATATGAACTTCCTGCCACAGGCATCATTGATGCAAATTCGGAATAACAAAGGGCCGAAAACAAACAAGCAAACATTGCAATAATCATTGAAATGACTAAAGCGGGGCCGGCTCCTACTGATTCGGGGCCTCCTGCTGCAGCTACCCCTATTATGGTAAAGATGCCCGTTCCTATGACGGCACCAATTCCAAGCATAATAAGGTCAAACACACCAAGAGTCTTTTTTAATTTTGCTTCTCTTGCGGTTTGCAAAATTTCATCGGGTGTCTTTTTGGATAGAATGTTATTTTTAAATTCGCTCAGGTTAAAACTCATACTTATTTCCCTTAATCGTTTTTCCTGAGCTCTTTATAACTGTATCCGAAGTAAAATAGTGTGCCCAAAACAATCCACAAGGGGAATAAGAACCTTGAGGTTGTAAGAAACTTCATTGAATAGAACATAAGAAAACTGCAACAAATTATCCCAAATAAAGGAAACCACGGTGAAAAAGGAACTTTATAAGGGCGGGGGCGCAAGGGGTCTTTATACCTTAAAATCAAGACCGCTACGCAAACAATTATAAAAGATGTAAAGGTTCCAAAATTGCACAGTTCCGCTGCCGTTGAGATATTTAAAAAGGTTGAACCCATAATACAGATAATAGCAACCATAATGGTGATAATGTGCGGAGTTTTAAACTTTTTGTGCACGGTTTTTAAACTTTGAGGGAAAAAGCCGTCCCTTGTCATGGCATATAAAATCCTTGTTGCAGCAAGCATTAATACAAGAAGAACGGAAGTAAGCCCCGTAAGTGCGCCGATTGAAATTAAACCCGCTATCCAATCCTGTCCCACGGAGGATATTGCATGGGCTATGGGTGCTTGTATGTCTATTTGATTCATAGGAATCATCCCGCATAAAACAAGCGCCACAAGAACATATATAATAGTACATGTTCCAAGCGAGCCTATAATGCCAATCGGAAGGTTTTTTTGCGGATTTTTTGTTTCTTCGGCTGCGGTTGCAATTGCATCAAAGCCAATATATGCAAAAAAGATAATGAATGCGCCCATAAATATTCCCTGAAATCCGTTCGGGGCAAATGGTGTCCAATTTTCAGGTTTTATATAAAATGCGCCCGTTATTAAAAACAGTGCTATTACTGTCATTTTTATTAACACCATAACACCTGCCATTTTTGTGGATTCTTTAATCCCCTTTATTAAAATTGACATTATAATAAGGGTAATTACAATACCCGGCATGTTTAAAGATATCGGTATATTGAACAGGTGCGGAATATTTACTTCGGGATTTAACCCTTGGCTAAGAAGCGTTTTTGATGCACTTCCATAGTCTTGAATAAGCCAGATAGGCGGGTTTGTAATGTAAGAGGGTAAATACTTTGAAAACCCTTGCAAAAATTGTATGAAATATCCTGTCCATGCGGATGCAACGGCAATATAACCGACAAGATATTCAAGCATCAAAACCCAACCCACAATCCATGCTAAAAATTCTCCCATGGTTGCATAAGTATATAAATACGCAGAGCCCGCCACAGGTATCATGGATGCAAACTCGGAATAGCACATAGCGGAAAACACGCATGCTAAGGAAGCTAAAATCATTGAAATAATTAAAGCGGGGCCTGCTCCTACCGATTCGGGGCCTCCGGCTGCGGCTATACCCACTACGGTAAAAATCCCCGAGCCTATAATTGCGCCAACCCCCAGTATAATAAGGTCAAATGCTCCGAGAGTTTTATTTAAGCCGGCCGACTTTGCGGCATTAATCATATCGTCAGGCTTTTTTGTTTTTAACATATTTTTCCCGATTATAAAGAGTGATTTTACCTCTTTTTTGTCGAGCTTTATATTTTCAGATAAGTTGTCTAACCCCTGAATTTCTTTTTCTTCCATTGTTATTCCTTCGACTATTTTTTAAGAAGCGGATAGTTCAGCTTTTCTCTTTGCTTGACATACAATTTGGCAACTTCAGATGCCATTTTTCTTACTCTGTTTATGTAGTTTATTCTCTCATCTTTACTTATTGAGCCTCTAGCATCAAGCAAGTTGAATGTATGTGAACATTTTAAAACCCAATCGTAAGCGGGAAGCACAATTTCGGATTCTATACAAGAATAACTTTCCGCTTCCGCCAAGTCAAAAAGTTCAAAAAGCCTTTTTGGGTTTGAGTATTCAAAGTTATACTTTGACTGTTCAATTTCGTTTTGAAGATAAATATCTCCGTATTTTAATTTGTTGTTCCACATAACATCATATACGGAATCAACATTTTGAAGATACATAGCTATTCTTTCAAGCCCGTATGTAATTTCAAGCGCAACGGGTTTTACTTCTATTCCTCCGACCTGTTGAAAATATGTAAACTGGGTAATTTCCATACCGTCAAGCCAAACTTCCCAGCCGACACCGGCTGCACCTAAAGTCGGAGATTCCCAATTGTCCTCAACAAACCTTACATCATGTTTTAATAAATCAATCCCCATAGCTTCAAGAGATTTTAAATATATGCCTTGAGCATCATCCGGAGAGGGTTTTAAGATAACCTGATATTGAAAATAGTGTCCGAGCCTGTTGGGATTTTCCCCGTATCTGGCATCCGTGGGGCGCCTGCATGGTTCTACCATTGCCGTAGAATAAGGTTCAGGCCCCAATGCCCTTAAAAAAGTGGCAGGGTTCATTGTGCTTGCACCCTTTTCGATATCGTACGGCTGCTGAATTATACAACCGTAATCGGACCAATATTTAGAAAGATTTAAAATTAATTCCTGAAATGTAAGTGCCATAACTTTTGAATAGTACTACAAGTATAATTATTTTACAAGTGTATTTTATACATTCTTAATATTATCTACAAGGCAGATTGCTTGGGCTTCAATGCTTTTTTCTTCCCCTGCGGAATCTTGTCCTTCTTTTGTTTTTGCTTTAATTGAAACTTTATTTTTATCTATTTTAAGAGCATTTGAAATATTTTTTTTCATATCTTCTTTATATAAAGATAATTTTGGTTTTTGGCATATTATGTTGGTATCTATATTTATAATTTCATACCCTTTTTCATTTAATATTTTTCCCGTTTCAATTAAGAGTTCAATACTGTCTTTATTTTTATATTCAGGGTCACTATCGGGGAAGTGTTCTCCTATATCCTTCTCCCCTATTGCGCCAAAAATTGAATCTATTATTGCATGAATAAGAACGTCTGCATCCGAGTGCCCCAAAAGTCCTTTTGTATGAGGGATATTAACCCCGCCTATAATCAGGGCTCTGTTATCCGTCAGTTTGTGTATATCGTATCCTAAACCTACTCTCATTTTTATCCTTTAATAAATTTTTCTATTGCACAAGACAGTCCGTCTTTATCTATGGAAGGACAAATATAATCCGCTATTGATTTTAGCTTTTGTGATGCGTTACCCATTGCAACCTTAATCCCCGCATTCATAAGCATATCGTAATCGTTATCCTGATCCCCCGATGCCATAACTTCTTCTTTTTTTATTCCCCAGTACTCTTTTAGAAAGTTAAGAGCTTCGCCTTTTGTGGCTTTTGTGTCCGTAAATTCAAGATAGTATTTATGGCTTCTTACAACGGTCAATCTCCCTTTAAATCTTTCCTGCATTTCATCTCTTAAATCAAGAAGTTTTTTTTCATCATATACTATGGCAAGAAGTTTTGACACTATCCCGAGTTTAACTTCGTCAAAGGAATTTACAACTTTATAGGTTGTATGCCTTCCTTGGGTATAATCTTTCATAAACTGTTTGTTATCATCTTCCACAATCAAGGTGTCATCATTATATAAATTTAAATGAAATTTTTTTTCTCTTGATATTTTAATAACTTCTTCTGCCAGATTATGTGAAACGGACGAGGAATGAAGAATTTCATCTTTTAGCCTTACCATTGCCCCCTGATAACAAACAACGGGGGTATCTAAACCAAGCTCCTTTCTTACGGGGTCCGCCCCCATAAACATTCTTCCGGTTGCAAGTACGACTTTTACCCCTTTTTTTGTAATTTCATCAAACAATTTTTTTAATTTAGGAGAATACTCGCACTTTTCATTAAGTACGGTTCCGTCAATATCCGTTATTAAAAGTTTAATATTATTCATATTTTTATTAGTCCAAAAATCTTTTTTATTATACAATAAAATTATGAAGATTATGAGGAGAATAATATAAATGGCAATTATTGAACGTCAAAGACCTACAGAACAGGACTGTATTCAAAGAAGAAGCAACTTCAACCCCGTTGAAGAAAACTTTACACACGAACAGGCTCAAAAAGAAGCAAGCCGTTGTTTAAATTGTAAAAACCCCATGTGTAAAAAAGGGTGCCCCGTCAGTGTTAATATACCCGAATTTATACAGCAGGTTAAAGAAGGCAACATTCAAAAGGCGGGTGAAATCATAAGAGAAACAAACATGCTTCCTTCCGTTTGCGGTAGAGTTTGTCCGCAGGAAAGACAGTGCGAATCAAAATGCGTGCTCGGCATTAAGGGAAAATCGGTTGCAATCGGTTCTCTTGAAAGATATGTCGGGGACAACTCCAACCCGATTGAAGTTGAAATTAAACCCAACGGCAAAAAGGTTGCAATAATAGGCTCCGGATGTGCCGGCATGAGTGCTGCTAACGACCTTAGAAATGCAGGCTTTGATGTTACCATATTTGAAGCTTTGCATGAAACAGGCGGAGTTTTAAGATACGGCATCCCTCCTTTCAGACTTCCAAGAACGGTTTTGGATAGAGAAATAAGCGGTCTTAAAAACAAAGGGGTTAAAATATATAAAAACGTAGTTGTAGGAAAATCAATCACAATAAAACAGCTTAAAGAAGAAGGTTTTGATGCCGTGTTTATTTGTTCGGGGGCAGGGCTTCCCAAAATGATGGGCATTAAAGGCGAAAACTTAAACGGTGTATATAGCGCAAATGAATTCTTAACCAGAGTTAATTTGATGCATGCAAACGAATTGACGACTCCAACCCCTCTTAAAGTCGGAAATAAAGCCGCTATTATCGGGGGCGGAAACGTAGCTATGGATGCTGCAAGAACGGCCGTAAGAGTCGGGTATAAAGAAGTTTATATTATGTACAGAAGAACGGAAGAAGAACTTCCCGCAAGAAAAGAAGAAATAAGACATGCTAAAGAAGAAGGAGTAATCTTTAAATTCTTGCATGCTCCCGTTGAAATAATAGGAAATGAAGGGCTTGTTAAAGCCATGAAATTTGAAATAATGGAACTTGGCGAACCTGATGCATCAGGAAGGAGACGTCCGGTTGGAACAGGCGAATATGTTACGGTTGATGTTGATGCAGTAATTGTTTCTCTTGGAACAGGCCCAAACCCCATTATCCAAGATTCCGCCAAAAACGATAACTTGTCCTTAGAAACAGATAAAAAAGGATATATTATAATTAACGAACAGGGCGCAACTTCAATCAATGAAGTTTGGGCAGGGGGCGACGTTGCACCTCTTGGCGAATCTACCGCAATTAATGCAATGGGTGCCGGTAAACGTGCCGCTAAATCTATAATTGAAGCTTTGTTAAAATAAGCTTAAATAAAATAAAGTCGCAAAAAATCCGCTTTTGTTATAAAGCGGATTTTTATTTTTAAATATAGAAATTAAATTTTATTGCAAAACAAATTATAAGTTCATTAATTTTACAATATCTTTTATGTCGGCACTTGTTTTTTGAACTTTTGATACCGCATTTTTTATTGCGCAATCAGGGTCTTTAAGGCCGTTACCCGTTAAAATACACACAATTTTTGAATTTGGCACTATTTCATCTTTTAATTTAATTAGCCCTGCAACACTTGCCGCACTTGCAGGTTCACAAAATACTCCTTCAAGGCTTGCAAGAAGATTGTATGCTTCAAGTATTTTTTCATCCGATACCATATCAATTGTGCCCTTTGATTCATCTCTGGCCGCTTCCGCCTTTTTCCAACTTGCGGGATTTCCTATTCTTATTGCGGTTGCAATAGTTTCAGGGTGCAAAATTCTATGGCCTTTAACAATGGCTGCGGACCCTTCTGCCTGTATACCCATCATTTTAGGGAGTTTAGAGCATTTTTTATTTTGATAATATTCCTTATATCCCTTCCAGTATGCGGTTATGTTTCCCGCATTTCCGACAGGTATAAAGTGGTAATCTGGTGCATCTTCAAGAGCATCAACAAGCTCGAATGCACCCGTTTTTTGTCCTTCAATTCTGTAAGGGTTAATTGAATTTACAAGAGTTATGGGGTAATTGGAAGAAATTTCTCTTACGGCTTCAAGTGCTTCATCAAAATTCCCTTTAATTGCGATAACTTCTGCCCCGTACATCATGGCTTGTGATAATTTGCCAAGTGCAATATAGCCGTCAGGAATTAATACATAACATTTTAATCCGGCTCTTGCACTGTATGCGGCAGCAGAAGCCGAGGTATTTCCGGTTGAAGCACAGATAACGGCATTTGCTCCTTCTTCTTTGGCTTTTGTAACTGCCATAGTCATGCCTCTGTCTTTAAAGCTTCCGGTTGGGTTTGAACCTTCGTATTTTAAATAAAGCTCGCAACCAAAAAGTCCTATATGTTTTGCCAAGTTATTGGCCTTAATAAGCGGGGTGTTTCCTTCCGACAGTGATATAATTTCGGTTTTTTCGCTTACAGGCAGGTATTCTCTGTATTTTTCAATCAGTCCTTTGTATCTCATTTATATTTTCCTTAAATCACTCTTATTATATTTTCAACATTTATATTCTGTGCTTCCAGCTCTTTTTTTGCGTTTTGTATGTCTTGTTCTAGGGTTTTTTCCGTGATTACCACGATAAGCGCCGTGTTATCTTTTTTTATCCCCTTTTGAATTATTGACTGTAAGTTTATATTGTTGACCGCACAGATTGAGCCTATTATTCCTATAACACCCCTTGTATTTGGAGCATCAAGGGACATAAAATAAGAATTTGCCGTATTTAATATATCTTCCTGAATTGCATTTTCACTGACATTTACTCTTTGAGAAGGAAGAATTGTGTCTGTGTAGGATATTTCGGATGCTATAGCAAGTATATCTCCGACAACTGAGCTTGCCGTGGGTGATTCACCCGCACCGGGGCCCGTAAACATTATTTTTCCAACAGGATGCCCTTCGAGTAAAACCGTGTTTATTGCGTCATTGATTTTTGAAATTGTACTGTTTTCGTTTACAAGAACGGGGTGTACTCTTATATCGAGCCTTTCGTCGTTATCGTTAATTCTCTGTGCAATTCCCAAAAGTTTTATTTTGTATCCAAGCTCATTTGCACAAGCAATGTCGCTAATTGTAATATGGGTTATGCCTTCTCTGTATATTTTTGAACAGTCGATTTTTTTGTGAAATACAATGTTCGATAAAATTGCAATTTTATACATTGTATCAAACCCCTCAACGTCGTTTGTGGGGTCTGCTTCTGCATAACCAAGCTTTTGTGCCTGCCTTAAACATTCTTCATAAGACAAGCCCTCTTGCTCCATTTTGGTCAAAATGTAATTTGTTGTTCCGTTCAAAATCCCCATTACTTTGTTGAATTTATTTCCTCTTAATGTGGTTTTAATCGGCCCTATTATGGGAATTCCGCCCGCAACGGCAGCTTCATAGAGAACCGTTACGTTGTTTTCGTTTGCAAGAGAAAAGATTTCATCCCCGTGTTTGGCTAAAAGTTCTTTATTGGCGGTTACTATGTGTTTTTTATTTTTAATTGCCGTTTTTAAAACTTCAAGACAGGGGTTAACTCCCCCTGCAACTTCAACAACAACATCAATTTCAGGGTCGTTTGCAATTTCAAACGGGTCGTCTGTCAGGTTTTTAATTTCAATTTCTCTTTTTTTATTTAAATTTCTGACTGCCACTGTTTGAATTTTTATGTTATTAAACGAGCTTAAAGTCTTGACTACACCGGTTCCTACGACGCCAAGACCAATTATTCCGATTTTTAAAACATTATTTTTCATAGGAAATAATTATACAATAAAAAAATGCAAAAATATAATTTTGATGTATTATTTTTATAAAAGAATATTTTGGAGAAAACTAATATGCAAGACAAAGTTAGAGTCAGAATTGCCCCTTCACCAAGCGGCAACTTACATATAGGTACTGCAAGAACCGCACTGTTTAATTATTTATATGCAAAAAAAACGGGCGGAACTTTTGTTTTAAGAATTGAGGACACCGATGCTCTCAGGACGGAACAGGCATACGTTGATAATATATTCGATTCTCTAAAGGCTTTAGGCTTAAATTGGGATGAAGGCCCCGATGTTGGCGGAGAATACGGCCCTTATACCCAATCAAAGCGATTTGATATTTACCCGAAATACGCTCAAATGCTTGTAGATAAAGGGTATGCTTATGAATGCTGGTGTACAAATGAAGAATTGGAACATGAAAAAGAAGAAGCCGTTAAAAACCATAAGGCATACGTTTATTCAAGAAAATGCCTTAATATTACCCCCGAACAAAAAGAACAGTATATAAAAGAAGGCAGAAAGCCCTCTATAAGATTTAAAGTAGAGCACAAAGAACTCGTTTTTAATGACATGGTAAAAGGGGAATTGAAGTTTGATACAAGCTTAATCGGCGATTTTGTAATTATGAAATCAAACGGTGCACCAACATACAATTTTGCCGTTGTAATTGACGATATGTTAATGAAAATAACCCACATTATAAGGGGAGAGGACCACATATCAAACACCCCGAAACAAATTTTGATATATGAAGCCCTTGGGGCAAAAGTGCCTGAATTTGGACATTTGGGTATGATACTTGCGCCGGACAGAAGCAAATTATCAAAGCGTCATGGGGCAACTGCGGTTTCTGATTTTGTAAAAGAAGGGTATTTAACGGATGCTCTTATTAATTTCGTTGCACTGTTGGGCTGGTCGCCTTCAGATTCGCATGAAATAAAAACTGTGGATGAAATCGCACAGGATTTCAGAATAAATGAAATTTCAAGCTCCAATTCGATTTTTGAATATGATAAATTGAACTGGATGAACGGCCAATACATTAAAAAAATGGATATTTCAAAGTTAACTGATTTAATTATTCCGTTTTTATCGGATTACGATTTATCCGAATTATCAAGAGAAAAACTTGAAAAAATGGTTGAAATTACAAGAGAACCTCTTACAACCTTAAAAGACATAAAAGATGACGTACCTTACTTTTTCGGACAAAAAGTTCCTTATGATGAAGTAAAAGACCTTTTAGGCACGGAATTATCCCGTAATGTTTTAACTAAATTTATCGAACTTGCGACATCTTGGGATTTTTGTGATGAAGAAAAAATCCATAATGACCTCGCTGATTTTAGGGCATACTTTAAGGAAAAATATTCTTACAAACCTAAAGAAACCATGTGGGCGGTTAGAGCCGCACTTACGGGAAGAACAAAAGGTGCGGATATGGCAGGCATCATAATGATTCTTGGAAAAGACAGAGTAATTTCAAGAGCAAAAGACGGTTTGAATTTAAAAATCGGGGCATAAATTATGAAGTTTTTGCATTCAATGATAAGATGCTTTGATATTCAAAAATCAATGGATTTTTATACAAACCTTATGGGCTTAAAATTTGACAGAAAATCTAACCTTGAAGATTGTACCCTTTATTACCTTAAAGATGAAATTTCAGGCTGTGAAATTGAATTGACCGAAAACTTTGAAAAGCCCGAAGATAAATATGTTATAGGGGAAGCATTCGGACATTTTGCATTTTTATCGGATAATTTGGATGAATTTTCAAAAAAGGCAAAAAAATTGGGATATGAGCTATTGTATGAACCTTTTGATATAGTTTTAAAAGGGGAAAATTCTTCTAAGGTAATTAAAGCCGCTTTTTTACATGACCCTGACGGAAACGAGATAGAAGTTATTGAAAAAGAAAAATAATTCATAATTTTTTAAAAAGGCTGATTTTTATGAAAAAATCAATTGATTTTCTTATAACCCAAAATTGTAACTATAGATGTCCCTATTGTTCACAATCAAAAGGGTATACGGGCAAATTACAATCGGCAGACAAAAAAGTCATTGATTCTTTTATAAATTTTTTATCAAAGCTTGATTGTGAATATGAAGTTACGATTTCAGGGGGTGAACCCCTTATGCATCCTGATTTTTTTGATATTATTGAAAGGATAAATCAAACGGGGCATAGAGTTTCTGTTGTTTCAAATTTTTCTTTTCCGCTTGAATGTTATAAAAAAATAAAAACGATTTTGGGGGAAAATTTTTCCGAGCTTTTTGTTTCCCTTCATTTAAGCGAAGTAAAAGATAAAGATGAGTTCATAAATAAGGCTATTGAATTTAACAAAATTAAGGGAAACACAAAATTTAAGATAGCATCCGTTTTAACAAATTCAAACTCCAACGAATTAAAAGAGGTTATGAATAGAATTTTACCTTTTAATATTGAGTTTGAACTTCAATATATGCGGGTCAATAACGCTTATGTTAAATACAATAAAGACGCAAACGATTTAATTAAAAAGTTTCCCGTATCCAAAATAAAAGAAATTTCAAACACCTATTCAAAAATATGTCATTCCGGGATTAATTTTATTTTTGTATATCAAAACGGAGATGTGTACAGGTGTTATTCTTCAAGGTTTAACAAAGTGCATTCCATGGGCAATATTAAAGATAAAAATTTTAAATTGTATTCTAAACCCATACCCTGTCTTAATAAAAGGTGTACTTGCCCTAAACCTATATTGTATGGGCTTATTGAAAACAGAAAACAAACGGCTTATGCACATTTATTGAGTTTATATAATTTTATCCACCTTCCTATTTTAGGGATTAAAAATATAAAAATTGTAACTGCCAAAATAAAGCAATCGTTACAGATAAAAAATAAACTTGATTTATAAGGTTGATTTGATAAAATTTATATGAAATTTGTGGCACTTAACTGATTTATTCGGATGTTAAACGTGTCAAAACAGATAAAAACAATTGAGTTTTTAAAAATTAAGATTGTTTTTGTCTATTTGCAGGTTTCAAGATTTTAAAACTATTTTAATATCGGGACGTAGCGCAGCTTGGTAGCGCACCACCTTGGGGTGGTGGGGGTCGCAGGTTCAAATCCTGTCGTTCCGATATTTTTTTATTTTTCTTATTGATTTGAACCTGCTTTATTTTGGCAAGTCTGCCTTTAAAACCGCAAGGGTTTTAAATGTCCTTGTCGTTTGTGATATTTTTTATACAGTCTGCCAGATTTGAACCTGCTTTATTATGGCAAGTCTGCCTTTAAACAAAAAATCTATAAATATCAATCTTTAAATAAAAAAAGAATTGTTGTATTTTCTTGTTACAAAACTCTTTGATGTCGGGATTTTTTATATCTTGAAAATTTAAAAACAATTTGATAAAATAAAATTGTACTAAAATATAGATGGGAGTTTATTTTATGACGAATTTGTTT
>CANRHZ010000007.1 GCA_947630535.1 Candidatus Gastranaerophilales bacterium
TCATTGACATTAACTAATAATGAAGGTAGCGTTATCGCTGCAACAATACCAATAATTGTTAATGTTATTAATACTTCTGCTAAAGTAAATCCGCCTAATCCCTTGGGGGGGGGGGGTAACAACTTTTCATAATAGACATAAATTAAACTCCCATCTATATTTTAGTACATTTTTATTTTATCAAATTATTTTATTATTTTCAAGGTACAAATGTTAAATGCAGTTATTTTTCGAAAAAAAAGGGACGGACGGTGCGGCTTATTGATAATTGCAAAAAATATTTTTTTTCAGTATAATAAATTCGATTAGGGCAGACTGGAATTCAGTTTGTAAACATTTGTAAATTAAACTACTGCATGATGGCAAATATTTTCGTTTTTAAACTTTAAATATTTGTAAGAGCAAAATAAATAAGTAATATTTTAAATAAAGAAAGGGGCAGAAATGTCAGTAGATCCAACAAGTACTCCTGCAACAAGTACAACCGCTGCAACAAGTTCGGCAAATAAAAAAGGCCTTTCAAAAGGTAAGAAAATTGCAATCGCAGCAGGTGCCGTTGTAGGTGCAGCAGCTATAACTTCTCTTGCAGTAGCAGCTCACAAAGGCAACGTAAAAGATATCTTCACAAAAGCAGGTGAAGGTGCAGAAAAAATGGGCCTCGGCGAAAAATTAAAAGAAGCAGGTAAAGCGATTAAAAAAGGTTATGGCGAACTTTTCCAATCGGTAAAAGATGCAGGCAAAAACCTTGCTAACAAATTTAAAAAAACTGAGACAATAATTGTAGAAGATAAGATGCCAAGTGTAGAAGCTGATAACATTGTAAGAACAGCAAGTTTTCCTGATGGTGATTTAGTTTTAAGCCCTAATATAGGCAGCGGTAAAGATTTTTTCAATATTCCTAATATAGGCAGCGGTAAAGATTTTTTCAATATTTGAATAAATTAAAAATTATTAAAAAGGATGCCATAAATTTATGGCATCCTTTTTTATTGGGTTAAATTCAGATAATCTTTAAGAGCAAGTTTCCAGTTCCTTAAAAATTTGGAATTATCCATATAAGAATACTTTGGGCGCTTTGCTATAGTCGGATATTCTTTACTTGAAACGGCTATAAGATTTGCATTAATATTTAACAATTCAAAGATTGTTTTTGCAAACCCGTACCAGCTTACAGGCTTTCCCCCGCCTGACATGTGGTATATTCCATAGGGCATATCCAAAACTTTAAGAAGCGAATCCGACAAATCAATTGTCCAGGTTGGTGCTCCTATTTGATCATTAACCACTTTTATAATATCTTTATCTTTCATTTTTATCATGGTATCAACAAAATTTTTGCCATGGACCCCGTATAGCCAGCTCGTTCTTACTATATAATGTTTTTTACAGTTTTTTTGTATTTCAATTTCGCCCATATATTTGGTTTTGCCGTATACGTTAATCGGGTTTGGTTTATCTTTTGGAAGATATGGGGTTGTTTTTTTTCCGTCAAAAACGTAATCGGTAGAAATTCCGATAATGGGTATATCAAGCTTATTTGCACACATAGCAATGTTTTTTGACCCTGCTACATTTATCAGTTCAGCTTTTTTTGGTTCATCTTCAGCTAAATTAACATTTGTGTATGCGGCAAGGTGAATAATTAAATCCGGTTTTTTATCAAGTATAAAATCCTCTGAATTTTTTTTATCCGTTATATCAAAATTATGAATGTCAGCTTCGATTAATTCATGACCTTTATCTTCCAAAGTCGGACATAAATCTTGCCCGAGCATTCCTTTTGCTCCGGTTACTAATATTTTCATGGCAAATCCTTATAAATTTCTTTTATTTCTTTTGCATTTTTGTCTTTGTTACTTAATATGGGTTCAAAATTGATTTCCCAGTCAATATTAATGCTTGAATCTTTCCAAATTATGCTTCTTTCATCTTCGGGGGAATAGTTCCCGGAAACCTTGTAGTTGACTTCCGCTATATCGGATAAAGTAACAAATCCGTGGGCAAAGCCTTTTGGAATATATAACTGGTATTTATTTTCTTGTGAAAGTTCATATTTAACCCACTTTAAAAAAGTTTTTGAATTTTTTCTTATATCAATTGCAACATCTAAAATTTTGCCCCTTGTACACCTTACTATTTTGGATTGGGGATTGGGGTTTTTTTGAAAATGCAGTCCTCTTAAGGTTTTATATACCGATTTAGAATGGTTATCCTGAATAAAATCTTCATCTATCCCGACTTTTTTAAAGTCATCCTTTTTATAGGTTTCTAAAAAAAAACCTCTGTCATCTTCAAAAACTTTTGGCTTAATTAAAATTACTTCGCTTAATTCTGTTTTTTCAAATTCAAACGGCACTGTCAATAATTCCTTTTTTTTAAATTATATACAACAAACCGTTATAAATGCACTTTTGTTCACTAAACTTTATATTTTATTGCGGGTATTTTATTTTTTATGGTATACTTTTTTATATTCCGAAATGTTTCGGTACAAACCTAATCGCAAAGACAAAAAAGAGCGGCTCAAATAACCGTTCTTTTTTTTGAAATAAAGTAAAAATTATGAAAAAAACATTTAATAAAAAAGAAGTTTTGGAAGCAATCACACCCGTAATTGAAAATACGGCCATGAGGTATGATTTAATTCCGATTGAGATATCTCTTGAAAAAGAAAACAACCACTGGTTTTTGAGGATTTTTATTTATTCAAATAATCATCCCGTTAATCATCTTGATTGCGAACACATTTCTCACAGTCTGGGTGATATGCTTGATGAGATTATTCCTTTTAAATACTACCTTGAAGTATCCTCGCCGGGGCTTGATAAAAGGTTAAAATCAACAAGGGAATATCAGATTTTTAAAGGACACAACGTTATTGTTAAATTAAAAGAAAAATTAGAAAATATGGAATCCAAAACATTTAAAGGTAAAATCTATGATTATAACGACGGTTTCGGATTAAAAATTTATTCAAATGAAACAAAATTAATACATACAATTGACCTTGATAATGTTTTTTCGGTCAGACTTAACGATATTGAAGAACTATAAGGAGAAATAAAATGATTAAAATCGGAACGGCGCTTTTTGAAGCAGCAGAACAGTTGGAAAGAGAAAAAGGCATTTCAAAAGAGGTGCTTGTTTCCTCTCTTTGTGATGCACTTGTTGCGGGGTATAAAAAACATATAAAAGACAAAGAAGCGGATAACGTTGAAGCAATATTGGACGAAGAATCGGGCGAAATTGGAGTATTTAGAACAAAGTCCGTTGTTAAAAATGTTGAAAATCCCGATTTTGAAATTTCACTTGATGATGCTAAAGAAATAGATGAGGAAGTGGAACTTGAAGACGAAGTTAAAATTGAAGTTACTCCCGACGACTTTGGCAGAATTGCCGCACAATCGGCTAAACAGGTTATTGTTCAAAGAATAAGAGAAGCGGAAAGAAAACTTGTCTTAGATGAATTTATGAGCAAAAAAGGAACTTTAATTACGGGTATAATTCAAAGAAGGGACGAAAGAAACGTTATTGTTAACATAGGAAAAACGGATGCCATTATGCCTTCAAAAGAGCAATTGCCGGGCGAATACTATAAACCCGGAAACAGAATAAGGGTTTTTGTTCTTAATGTTAAAGAAACTTCAAGACTTCCTCAAGTTATTGTTTCTCAGGCTCACCCCGAAATAGTAAGAGAACTTTTTGAGCTTGAAGTTCCCGAAATTGAGGACGGTATTGTTGAAATTAAATCAATTGCAAGAGAAGCGGGATACAGAACCAAACTTGCCGTTTGGTCAAATGACCCCTCGGTTGATTCGGTCGGCGCTTGCATAGGCCCCAGAGGTTCAAGAATTCAAACCATAGTGGGCGAACTTAAAAACGAAAAAATCGACATAGTAAGATATTCAAATGATCCTGTCGAATATATAGTAAATGCCCTTTCTCCCGCAAGAATAATTTCCGTTGATATTCTGGCAGATGAAGAAAACAAAAAAGAAGCGTTTGTTATAGTTCCGGATGATCAACTTTCGCTTGCAATCGGACGTGAAGGGCAAAATGTAAGGCTTGCTCACAGATTAACAGGCTGGAAAATTGATATAAAAAGCGAAACTCAGGCAGCCCAAATGGAAAATAATGCTAAAATTGAAGAAGCCGAAGAAGAAATAAAAGAAGAAACACCAAAACAAGAAACAAATGAAGAAATAAAAGAAGAACAAGAGGCTTAAAAATAATGCTGAAAGTCGTAATAGCAGGTTACGATAAAATGCTTGCATCCCTCATAAACGGGGTAATTGATAGCGGGCATGAGCTTCTTGGAGTTATCAGGATTGACAGGGTAAAATATAATCGTTTTACCCTGTTTCTAAAAGATATTTTTGCCCCCGCCAAAGATATAAGTTACCTTAAAAGCAAGAATATAAAAGAAATTAAGACAAATAGCGTCAATTCAAAAAAATTCAGGGATTTTCTTAAAAAAACAAAGGCTGATGTTGTTTTGGTCGGTTCATGGAGCGAAAAGTTTTCTATTGAAACAATCGAAATCCCAAAATACGGAATAATTAATTGCCACCCTTCACTTTTGCCCCTGCATAGAGGTGCAAACCCTTATTTCTGGCAAATATATTCAGGGGATAAAAAGGCGGGAGTTACCTTTCATTTTATGAATGAAAAGTATGATTCGGGCGAAATATTAATGCAGGCTTCATTTGATATTATGCCTTATATGACGGGCGGAAGCCTTAAAACTAAGACATCTAAAGTGGCAGAAGTTATGCTCCCTCAACTTTTATTTGATTTGGAGGAAAACGTTTTAATTCCGGTTAAACAGGATGAATCTAAAGCAACTTACGACAGGTGGGATGAGAGTATAAGAATAATTGATTTTAACCTTGAAACCCCTTTTCAAATTCATAATAAAGTAAGGGGGCTAAGACCCTTTCAATACCCGATTGTTAATTTTAACGGCATAAACAGAAAGGTAAAACATTCTGAATTAATAAAGGAAAATAACAAAGAAAAAGGGATAAATAAACAGGGGAAATATTTATTTATAAAATACAGTGATTGCACCCTTAAATTAACCCTTTTATAAAATTTTTACATTTTGTGCATTATTTGATAATATTGTTTGTATGATTGATATTAAGGGCACTATTACATATTCTTTAGTAAGAAATCTTTTTTTGGGGACAAAAGATTTTCTTATTATGGTTGGAAATATAGGAAAAGACTTTGTAAATGTTGCAAAATATATCTTTCTTTTAAGGTTTAATTTAAAAGCGGTTATTGAACAATCATCAAGATTTGCAGTTGATAGCCTTCCCATAACACTCACAATTGTCAGCATGACAAGTATTATTATTGCCATTCAAATAGCACCGGAACTTGCAAAACAAGGGGCGGAAGGGTATATAGGAATGCTATCCGGGATTGTTATGATAAGGGAGCTTGCCTGTATTATGGCAGGTTTTGCGATTATATCAATGATAGGTTCATCCTTTGCTTCCGAGCTTGCTTCAATGGCCGTTGGCGAACAGATTAGCGCAATGAAAGTGCTAAAGGTTGACCCCATTGAATATCTCATTGTTCCAAGGTTTTTATCGGGTGTTATTATGATGCCTTTTGTTTTTATACTTTCATCTTTTGCGGGGCTTATATGTGCGGGGATTGTTTCAAAAATGACTGCGGGCTTAAGCCTTTTAAATTACATAAATTCGCTCTGGCAAGGGCTTTATGTCAGAGATATTTTAATTGCAATGTTAAAAGCTTCTTTTTTCGGGGGTACAATTGCTCTTATTAGCTGCTCTTGCGGTTATTCAACAAGGGGTGGCGCCAAAGAAGTCGGCATTGCAACCACTATGGCGGTTGTCTGGAGCTTCCTTGCAATTGCGGTTTGGGACTATGTTTTTGCGGTAATATTTTATCTTTAAGGAAAAATTATGGGAATAATAGTTAGGGACTTAGTTAAAACATTTGATGATAAAAAAGTTTTAGATAATGTCAGCTTTTCGGTTCAAGACGGCGAAACACTTGGTGTTGTGGGTTTTTCAGGTTCCGGCAAAAGTACGCTTTTAAAAATAATATCGAACCTTTTATACGCAGATGGCGGCGCTATTGCAACAACGGCGGGCTCTGACGTTGCAATGACTTTTCAGTATTCCGCTCTGTTTGATTTTTTGGATGTTTTCCATAACATTGCTTTTCCTCTTTTGGAAAGAAAAGAGTTTAAGGGCAAATACACAAAAGAAGAATTAAAAAAAATTGTGAAAGAAAAGCTTGCGCTTGTCGGTTTAGAGGGAATTGAAGATAAGTTCCCCTCGGAACTTTCAGGCGGTATGCAAAAAAGGGTAGGTTTTGCAAGGGCGATTGTTACCAACCCTAAAACAATTCTGTATGATGAACCCACGGCAGGGCTTGACCCTGTGAGCTCAACTTTGATTGAAGATTATATTGTGAGGTTAAAAAATGAATTAAATGCGGCATGTATAGTTGTAACACACCAAATGTCAACAATTACAAGGGCATGCGATAATGTAATACTCTTATATGAAGGAAAAATTGTTTTTAAGGGAAGTACAAAAGAGTTTTTGCAAGGGGATAATCCCTATACGAAACAGTTTATAGATGCATCACTTGATGGACCTATGGAAATAAAATCCGCAATTTAATAAATTTATAGTATAATTGGAAAAAAACAGAAAAAAACTATTATTATGGCAAACAGGAAAGTATCTTCATCGCTTAAAGTCGGTATATTAACAATTACCGCCCTTGTGATATTAATTTTTACGGTTCTTTGGATAAAAGGAAGAAGTTTATCCTCAGGAGAAAGAATTGAAGTAATTTTCCATGATATTAACGGAATCAGGGCGGGTTCAGGTGTCCAGATGATGGGGCTTAGAATCGGGCAGATTGAAGAAATTATCCCCGTTGTGGACGGAAAAGACAGCCACGTTAAAATCAGGTTTGTAATTACCGAAAAAGACGTTAAAATTCCGTACGCTTCAACTATTTCAATTCAGCAATCGGGCTTAATCGGGGAACAGTTTTTAGAGGTTATGCCCCCTAAAGTTAATTATATTTATATGGAAACCAATAAAACATCTACAAATATAAAAGATGAGGATGATGTTTATATGGTTTTATCCAATGTTCTTCATAAAATAGGTAAAGTTGAGGAGGCAATTGTTGTTCCGACATCTGCCGCACCTCTTGAATACCGTTCAAAATTTAAAACAAGAAACGCACTAAAAATCGGTTATACCATAGACTTGCCCGGGCTTATACTCGACAGTGAAAATACAAAAGTTGAAATTTCAAACGGCAAAGTTTTGTTATCTACAAAAAACGGCACCCAGCTTGAAATTCCTGTTACTGATTCTCCCTATACGGTTATTGAGCCAATGAGAATATCTGATTTTCTTGAAGTACAGTATAAGGCGGCCCATACTCTTGCAAGCGTAAATGAAAGAGTTATGGATATTTTATCGGAAGATTTTATGGCGGATATAAAAGAGTCCATAGACAATGTTAACGAATTGACCAAAAAAGCAACAGGCACGGTGGATAAAGCCAATGCCCTTATTGATGCTTCAAAAGATGAATTAGACATTGTTTTAAAACAAACGGCAATTTTAACGGGCAAATTAAATGTGTTGTCCGATAACATAAATGCCATAGTGGGCGATAAAGCAGTCCAAAAAGACGTTCATACAACAATTCAGGCCGTGGGCAAATTTTCAAATTCCATGAATAAACTCATAGACACACCCGAAGCCAAAGAAATGATGCAAAACATAAATGAAATTTCAAAGAATTTGGCGGATATTTCATGCTATGTAAACGAATTTACTTCCGATGAAAAAACCCAAAAAGATTTAAAAGAGTCAATTTCAGGGGTTAATAAAGTAATAAAAGAGGTAAATATAAACCTCGAAAAAATGAATGCGGTTTCAGATGAAGAAAAATTATCCATAAATAATGCAATAACCGATGCAATTCAAACAACAAGAAATCTAAGGAAGTTTTCGGAAAAACTAAATAAGAGATTTTTAATATTCAGATTGATGTTTTAGCTTATGAAACTTGATTTTAAAAAAAGGATAACCGAATTTCACTATGGCAGATTTTCTTTCATTCTTTTTTTATTGTTTTTCATTCCTTCGATTTTTTACTATTTGATAATTTCAATAAAAAATTTTTTATACGAAATAAACCTCTTAAAAGAAAAAAAAATCGGACTTTTTGTTATTTGTGCGGGCAACCTTACAACGGGCGGTGTCGGAAAAACTCCTGTTGTAATTGAATTAGCTAATTACTTTTCTTCAAAAGGAAAAAAAACCGCAATTTTATCAAGGGGCTATAAATCAAAACTCGATAGCTCCCTTGTTCATATTATAAGGACCTATGATTCTATTTTAATGAACGACGCTAATATAGTGGGGGATGAAATAAGCCTTATTTCAAAAAATGTTAACGGTTGCGCATTAATTCTTTCAAAAGATAGATTTGAAGGTGCAAGATGCGCAAAAGAAAAGCTCGGGGCGGAAATTCTTATTATGGATGACGGGTTTTCAAACAGAAAAATTTATAAGAATTTTAATTTACTTCTTGTCGATTATAAAAATATGTTTGGAAACGGTTTTTGCCTTCCCTTGGGACCCTTAAGAGAGCCTGTTAGAGAATTAAAAAGGGCAGATAGAATTCTTTTTGTTGATAAAACGGGGCAAAAAAATAAAAAGATAGATAAATTCATAAAAAAATTAAACATCCCCTATTCATATTGCAAAATAGAAAACGGGGAAGTTTATAACATTAAAACAAAAGAGCCATTGCATGAAAAAGCAAAAATAGTTGTATTCTCAGGGATTGGACAAAATGAAGCATTCTTTTTAAACCTGAAAGAAAAATTTGAAGTTATAAAAACAGTTTCGTTTTCTGACCACTATGAATACAGTCAAAAAGATATAGACCATATTATCTCAATTCAAAAAGAAGCAGGCGCTTCTAAAATAGTTACAACCGAAAAAGATATGGTAAAAATTCTGAATTTAAATAATATTGATGATATTTATGCCCTTAAAATAAAGGCAAAATTTGATTTTGATATAATAAAATAAAAGGAGAGGTTTTTTTACTTCTCCTTTTTATATTTTTTATTTTATGAATTTTTGTTTTCGTAATCAATTCTTCCGATTAATTTATTTATTCTTTTTGTAACATCCCTGAACATATCAAGATCAAGGCTCTGTGCGCCATCCGAGCTTGCATTATCGGGATCGTTATGAATTTCATACATAAGTCCGTGCGCCCCCGCAATTAAAGCGGCTTTTCCCATTGGTTCAATTAAATATCTTCTTCCTGTTCCATGGGAAGGGTCTACAATAACCGGAAGATGAGAATATTTTCTCAAAATGGGAACTGCGGCAATATCAAGGGTATTTCTTGTAAAGTCGCTATCGTATCCTTTTACGCCCCTTTCGCACAAAATGACGTTCGGGTTGCCGTTATACATAATGTGTTCCGCAGCAAGCAAAAACTCTTTAATTGATGCGGCAGGCCCTCTTTTTAACATAACAGGCTTTTTTATGTGCCCGAGCGCTTTTAAGAGTTTAAAGTTTTGCATATTTCTTGCGCCAACCTGCAAAATATCCGCATATTTATTTACAAGCGGTATATCCATGGTGTCCATAACCTCGGTTACAACAAGAAGTCCGGTTTGTTTTCTTGCTTCAGCCAAAAACTCAAGCCCCTTTTCTTCAAGACCCTGAAAATCATACGGAGAGGTTCTTGGTTTAAAAGCACCCCCTCTTAAAAATTCGCAGCCCATTTCTTTTGCGGCTTTTGCAATTGTCAAAAGGCTTTCTATATCCCTTTCAACCGAGCATGGTCCCACCATTAAAACGGGTTTTTCTTTTCCTCCGATTTTTACTCCGTTAGGAAACTTTATAACGGTGTCTTTTGGGTGAGAGGTTCTTCCCGCAAGCTTGTAGGGTTCTTGAATTGCTTTAACCGTTTGAACACCGTCAAACCCTGCGATAATTTGGGGGCTTAGCATTCTTTTATCGCCGATTGCGGCAATAACTTTCAATACATCCCCGTAGTTTATATTTACTCTAAACCCGTGTTTTTCTAAATATTTAACAACCTTATCAACCTGAGCATCAGTTGCTTTTGGCTCCATTACAACAATCATCTTTTTTATCTTCCTTTTAAATTATTATATGTACTAATTAAATCATAAAAATTATTTATTTAAAGAGTTCATATAATCCTTTATGCCTAAAGTTTCAGAACCTGCAACAGGAACGGATGCATTGTTGTTTTCAATATTTTTTTTGCCGTCTTTTCTAAGCTTTTTATTAACCATGGCAACAACCCTTCCTATAACCGGAGTCATAAGCACCGTAACCAAAAACCTTACGGTTATTGTAAATACAGTCAGTGATTTTGCCTTGGATATATTTTTATAAATGTTTTGCGCCTGTTTTTCAAAGCCCGAAACCGCAATTTTTGTGAGGTCATCAGAGTTTATTATGTTTTTGGATATTGCTTCTTTAACAATACCGTTATTTTTAAGGGCATTCACTGCGTCTTTAAGGTTGGATGTTAATTTTTCCGCTCCTTCGGACAGAAGGTCGTCCGAATGGTTCATGAGATTTTTAATATCGCTTGAATCTTTTTTACCTTCAAGTGCGTATTCCAAAGTTTTAACTATATTTTGATTTGATTTATCAAAAATTTCGCACTCTCTGTTTTTTACATAGCTTTTGAATAACTGTTCGGTCGGTTTATCCGTGTATTTATCTATTAAAAATGCCGCCGTGCTTGATGCAACCGTAACCATAAAGTTATTTATCATGAGGGGGAGTTTTCTGTCCTCCTCAATTTTATCCGATTTTCTTGTATTATTTATATAAAAATAAGTTATTGCAAAAGATGCCATATCAGACCATCTTGCAGATACTTTATCAAAATGTGCGGATGTTTCAACAACTTTTTTGGCGGGGTTGGTGGTTGAAATTTTTCCTATAAACTTAGCAATGGGCTTTGATAGAGTTTCACAGTATGCCGTTTTTGCTTTTGATACAATGTTTGTTTTCTTTGGAATATCTTGTGTAATTTCTATAATTTGAGATACTCCACCTTTAAAATGCGGAGCATCATCTTTATTTAACCCCTTAAAGGAAGGATTTTTAATTTTATCCTCTTTTTTGTTTGAATCCATTCTTATGGAATTCATAACTGTCATCTGTTTTAGAGGGCTTTCTATTTGTTTGTTTTCTTTTTTCTTATCTTTATGGAATAAGAATTTTAAAATGTAGGGGGTAAGTGCTATTGTAATCCCTGCCTTAAGGGGTGCAACCCCGATATCAGGAAATTTTTTATATGTTGTTTTAAACGCATCCCCGAGTGTACTTTTTAAGCCTGTTTGCAGTTCTTCTGATTTTAAGGCTTTAACATAGTCCATATCTTTTATATATTTAGTCGGGTTTTTGCCGTTTAAGCTTTCTGTTATCTTATTGACCGCAGTAGAAAACGGGCCTAAAATTAAGTTTGAAATCCCAAATCCTACAAATGCGCTTACCGCATTTTTTGTTGCGGACATTTCTTTATCTTCTTTTTCCGCTCCGGGCATTGCAAGAACACATGCCGGTTTTAACATACCCGCAACCACAAGGGCAGTCATTGCTTCATAGAAAGTTTCATTTTTTTGTACACTGTTCAAAACCCCTTTAAACCAGTTGGCGCTACCGACTTTTTGTGCCAGTGAAGATATTTTTAAATTTTCCCCGCTTTGGAGAACTTCTTTGGTTAGTTTTGTAACTAACTTAGGGTCGCCCGCAAATGAAACATTATCCTTTATTAAACATTCAGACCCGCCTATGCTTTCGCACTGTGCGGGTCTTTCAATGTTTTGCCTGTTTTTTTGTTGTATGGAATTATTACAGTTATCCTTTATTCGCACTCTATGGCTTTTAATTCCATACATAGACATATTATTTAAAGATTTTATTTTTTCTATCTTCATGACAGTTATTTAAAACATGGCAATATTTTTTTTTGCGCTTGTCTGATAAATTTTAACATTTGGTTAAAATTTTCATATTTTGATTATGGACATGATTTTGAAGTTTGTCAAAAATTATTTTTTCAAAGCGGATATTATACAGTGAATTTATCTCGTTTATGAAAAAGCAGGGGCTTGTTATATTTATTTCAATAATCTTATCTTCTATAACGTCTAATCCCGCCATATAAATGCCGTCTTTTATGAGGGTGTCCGATATTATTTTTTCCATATCTTTTTGTTCTTTGGTTAAATCTCCCTTTATCAGGTTTTCTTTAATATGTTCATTAAATTTAAAGTCGTTATTGGTTGCAACTTTTCTTACCGCATAATCCATAATTTCGCCCGCAATAAAAATAAGCCTTTTATCCCCGTTTTCTATTCCCTTTAAAAATTCCTGCACCATAACTTTTGTTTTGCCGTTATCGGTTGCGGCCAAAATAATTGCATTAATGTTTTTATCCGTTCCGTTAAGATAAAAAACTCCCGATGAAAAACACTTATTTAAGGGCTTTATAATTATTTCATTGTTTTCGTATAAAAATTCCTTAATTAGCTTTATATCGGATGTAACTATGTTTTTGGGGGCAAGCGAAGGAAATTTATTTATGTACAGTTTTTCATTTATGTTTCTTAAAGATGAGGGCGAATTTAAAAACAAGGTTTTGTCTTTATCCGCATAATCAAGAACGTATGTGGCATTAATAAAGTCAATATCAACGGGAGGGTCGGGGCGAACGTATACGATAGAGTATGAATTTATGAGTTCTTCTTTATATGAATTATCTTTTATAATCTCTTTTCCGCTTAATTTTACGGAATGAGATAAAGAATAGGGAGTGCATCCTTTTAAGTACAGTTCATGTTTTGTTGTGATGTCAACGCTATAGTTTTCTTCAAGATAGGTTTTGATAAGCCAAAAATCCGTAACAAGAGGATTGAATTCAAAATACTTATATTCTGTTTCATCTATTATAAATAAAACTCTTTCCATATAAACCATTATAATACAAAAATATTTGATAAACCCCCCGTGCCAAATTGGTAATAATTTGGTATAATTATCTTAAATTTAAAACCTTGAGGTAAAAATGAGAGAAGAAAAAATTCAGCTTCTTGTTGATGAAATAAAAAAAGACCCAAAAAATATCGAAAAATATAGGGCTCTTGCTGATTTTTACATTGATTTAAATGATTATGAAAATGCTTTTAGCGTTTATCAGGATTTGTTAAAAATTAACCCTAACGATATGCAATCCATTATTAATTCGGGAAGTATTAAGTTTTTTTCGAAAGATTATTTGAAATCTAAAGAATACTATTTAAAAGGGATTGAAATTGACCCTGAAAATTACCTCTTAAGATATAATTTGGGAAATGTATATGCGGAACTGAATGATTATGAAAATGCAATAAAAGAGTATAAAACTGCAGTCAGATGCGGTATGAATAATGCTCAAATTTATAATGCAATAGGAATTTTATATTCCGATAACGGGCATTACTTTGATTCTAAAGAATGTTTTATAAAAGCACTTACTCTTGAACCAAACAACTATGAATGTCTTGCAAATTACGGCACACTTTGTCAGAGAATGAATAATTTTAAATCGGCCGAAGAATTCTATAAAAAATCTCTTGAAGTAAAAAAAGATAATGAACAGGTAGCGCTTGCGCTTGCAAATTTATATATGCAATTAAACAAAAAGGAACAGGCGGAAAAATATTTTGAGCTTGCCGTTAAAATCCAACCTAATTATTATTCCGCTTGGGTTTGCAGAGCAATTTTCCATTCCGACGAGAAAGATTTTGATAAAGCAATCGAATACTATAAAAATGCTATTGAGCTTGAACCTAAAAAGCCTAATGCCTATATGCTTTTAGCCCACCTTCTTTTAAATGAGAAAAGGTATGAAGAAGCTATAGACACATACAAAAAAAGCCTTCCGCTTGCCGAAAATCATACTATGGTTTATATATTCATTGCAAACACATATATGTTAAACAACGATATGAAAAACGCAATAGAATATTACAGGCTGGCTATTAAAGAGTCCCCCGATAATCAGGAAGTCATGCTTATATATATAGATATATTGAATGAATACGTTGAAGGAAAATTTGAAAATGCAGCTTAGCAAAAATGAAACTCCTCTGTTTGAAAGGTTAATTGCAATAGGCTCATACATGACATTCGGGACGGTCGGGATGATTTATCTTTTATTAAATTATTTTGTCATAAAAAAGCCCGCCTCACGTTTTTTAACAACAAACATTATTCAATCCTTTATACTGTCAATACTGTATGCAATATTTTCTCTTTTATACGGGATTTTTATGCCGATTTTGGTAAGCATTCCTTTAGTTGGGAAAATACTTTTATTTATACATAACTTTCTTTTTGAAACCCCTATATACTTTTCTTGGAGCTTTATTAATTTTATTATTGTTCTTTTTCTCATTTATCTTTCTTTATTTGCACTGTTTGCAAAATTGCCATATATACCTTTTGTCACGGATATATCAAAGGAAATTTTTAAGTAAGCTTTTTGTTGATAGTTTTTATAAACGATAGTATTATACAAATATGTTTAATTCGCTAAAAAAGCTAATAAATAAAATAAACAAACTTGACGATTATGTAAATATTTATAAAGACAACGCAATTGAAGTTTCAATGCCCTCATACGCTTATATGAACTGGGGATTAAAGCTTCTTGATATGGGTGAAAATGTAAGAGCCGTTGAAATCCTTGAAAGAAGTGTTGAGATGCCCTATAAAAATTCAAATTCCTATGTAAATCTTGCAATTGCGCTTGCAAAACAAAAAAGATTAGATGAAGCAATAGACCTTCTAAAAAAAGCGACGAAACTGGACAATAAAAATTCAAGAGCGTATTTATTTATGGGTACGCTTTATTGCGAACTTGAAAAGTTTAATCTTTCAAAGAGCGCATTTTCAGTTGCAATAAAAATTGACCCGAGAAATTCACAGGCCTATTTAAACCGAGCCATATATTATGCAAAAATAAATAAAATTAAAGAAGCAAACGAGGACTTTAAATTTGCTTGCAGAATAAATCCCGAATTTGCGCAAGCCTGGTTTTTGTGGGGAATTTTATCAAGTCAAAATAAACAGTTTGATATTGCATTTGAAAAGTTTAAAAGGGCGGTTTCAATTCAGCCCTTTTTCCCTGAAGCATACTATCATCTTGCAACAATTTCTTACCTTAAAACGGATTATGTCAATGCAATAAAGTATGCAAAAAAAGCAATAGCCCAAGACAATAAAAAAATAGACTCATACATTGTTCTTGCCGAATCATGGCTTCATTTAAATCGTGAAAAAGAATGTTTCTTGGCATACGAAAAGGCGCTTGAATTATGTGATGTAACAAGTCATTTTTATTATTCCTTCGGAGTTAGTTTTCAGTATTTCAAAAGGTGGGATGAATCTTTTGATAAATTTAGAAAAGCTCTTGAACTTGATGATAAAAATTTTCTTGCATACTATGCGCTTTCAATAAGCTATATAAAAAAAGAACAGGAAGATGAAGCAAAAGAACTTCTGTTAAAAGCGGTTGAAATAAAAGCGGATTATACACCCGCTTTATATAACCTTGCTCAGTATTATGCAAGAAAAAAAGAATACTTTAAGGCAATTGAATATTATAAAAAAGTGCAGGAACATTCAACAAATTCAAACAAACTTTTTATCAATATTGCAGAAGCATACGAACTTATGGAAGATATTGAAAATTCTCTTGAATACTGGAAAAAAGCCGTTGAATATAATCCTGATGACCTTGATGCAAGAATAGGACTTGCAAATATTTATCTTAAATCAGGAGATATACAAAGCGCAATAAGAAAAATAAGAGGGATATACAAGACAAATAAAAATGATAAAAAAATTCTTTTGATGTACGGTATTTTACTTTTACACAACAATGAATTCTATGAAGCAATAGAAAAAATTGACGAGGCGCTTAAAATTGATGAAAATTTTGAACCCTTAAAGCATGTTAAGGCAGAATGCCTCATAAAACTTTTAAAACTTGATGAAGCCAAAAAAATTATAGATACCCTTTCGTATGAGGGCGAATTTAAAGATGAAGCGAATTATCTTCTTGCTCTTTTAAATCTTGGATATATTAAAGATGAAAATAAAAATGAATTAATAGAGCAAACAATTCAAATTTGTGATAAAATAATTGCGCCTGACAATGAAGAATTTGGAAAGAAAGCTTCTATAATAAAAGACGAGCTCATTAAAATAAAGGAATTAAATACGTAAAAATGACAATAATAGTTCAAAAATTTGGCGGAACATCACTTGCGGATGTTGAAAAGATAAAAAATGTTGCAAATGCCGTAGTAAGAGAAAAAAAACTCGGAAATGACGTCATTGTTGTAGTGTCCGCCATGGGGCATACAACCGATAATTTGATAAAACTTGCACATGAAATTTCAGATCACCCGTCAGACAGAGAAATGGATATGCTTATGTCTACGGGCGAACAAATTTCAATTGCTCTATTGACAATGGCAATCCATGAGCTAGGCTACAATGCTGTTTCTATGACAGGTGCGCAAGTCGGTATTTTAACAGAAGAAACTCATTCAAAGGCAAGGATAGTTGATATTAATACCAATAAACTTCTTGAACATGTAAATAACGGTGAAATAGTTATTGTTGCAGGTTTTCAAGGTGTTACGAAAGAAGGCGAAATTACAACCTTAGGCAGAGGCGGCTCCGATACTTCAGCAGTTGCAATAGCTGCAAAATTGCAGGTTGAAAATCCGGGTTCCGTTGAAAGATGTGATATTTATTCTGATGTTGAGGGAATTTATACCACAGACCCTAGAGTTGTACCCACTGCAAGAAAACTAAAAGAGATTTCATACGAAGAAATGCTTGAACTTGCAAGAGTTGGCGCTAATGTTTTGCACCCGAGGTCGGTTGAAACGGCAAAACAATTTCAAGTCCCGATGCGCCTTAGAAGCTCATTTAAACTTGAAGATTTAGGAACACTGGTTATAGGAGTCGAAAAAATGGAAATTTATAAACCCGTAACAGGACTTGCTTGCGATAAATCACAGGTAAGAGTTGTTATATGTGATGTGCCCGACAGGCCCGGAAACGCAGGAAAACTGTTCAGCCTGCTTGCAAAATACGAGCTTTCCGTTGATATGATTATTCAATCTTATGCCAGAAGCTCAAACAACACAAACGATATAGCGTTTACTATAGATAAAGACGACCTGTCAAAATTTGTTTCCATTAAAGATGAAATTACTTCTATATTAAACCCTTCAACGGTTCATATTGATGAAGATATTGCAAAAATTTCAATAGTGGGGGCAGGCATGATAGACAGACCCGGTATTGCGGCTTCAATGTTTGAAACTCTTGCAAAAGAGGCAATAAATATAAAAATGATTTCAACATCGGAAATTAAAATAAGCTGCCTTGTTGAAAAAATGCACGCAAAACAGGCAACAGAAGCGCTATGTAAAACATTTGAACTTGACGGACAAGATGTTGCGCTTGTCCACGGCACACTTCCGGAATAAAAATGAACGGTAAAATCAGATTAATTACGGGACTTGGAAATAAAGACGTAAACAAAGTCAAAGACCTTGTTTTGTTATGGGCAAATGCGGGGGTTGATGCTTTTGATATGTCCCCGTTTGTTATAGTGGATGTCCAAAAGTACCTTGTTGAGATGGGAGAAAACTTAAACAAGTTTGATTTTTGCGTTTCAATCCCAATTCTTGGGGATATACACGGGAGAAAGGCAAAAATAAATAAAGATAAGTGCCAAAGGTGTAATATATGCGCAAGGTCCTGCATTCAAAAGGCGATTAATCCCCCCGTTGTCGATAAAGAAAGGTGTATAGGATGCGCCCACTGTAAGAGAATATGCAAGTTTAATGCAATTGAAATGTATGATGATGTTAACAACGATTTTGAAATGCTTCTAAAGACGAATGCAAAAATTGATACGGTTGAGTTGCATATTTCTCTCAAAGATAAAGAACAGGTAAAAAAACAGTTTAAAAAATTGGTTGGTGCGGCAAAAGGAAGATGCAAAAGAATAAGCGTATGTTTTAGCAGAGAACACTATTCAAATTCAGATACAAAAGAGCTCCTTAAAGAATTGAAAGAACTTGCAAGAGGGTTTTTATTTGTTGTCCAAACTGACGGAAACCCTATGAATAACGGAATAAATACTATAAAAGGCACGATAGAAGCGGTTGCATTCGGAATTTATGTTAAAAGTTTGGGGTATAACGTAATCTTATCGGGCGGAACAAACGAATTTACCGCAAAACTTGCGCATGATGCGGGGTTAGAATGTGCAATATCATACGGAAGCTATGCAAGAAAATTAACCGAAAATATGGATAAAGAGCAGGCAATAAAAACGATAAGCAGTTTTATAAGCAAAACAAAAGAATACTTGAGATGATAAAGTCAACAAATGCGTTCATAAAGAAATATAACCTTGTGGGCAAAAAAATCGGAGTAGGGCTATCGGGCGGGATAGATAGCGTTGTTTTAACTTATATTTTATCAAAAATAAAGGGAATTGAAGTTGTCGTATTGCATCTAAATCACAATTGGAGAGGAATTGAATCAAAAGAAGATGAAAAATTTTCTTTTGAATTTGCAAAAAAACTCGGCCTTGAATTTTATTCTGAAACTCTTGATAAAAGCCTAAAAAAAACAGAAACTAATGCAAGAGAATACAGATACGATTTTTTTGCCCGTGCAAAAGATAAATTGGGACTGGATGCAATATTTCTTGCCCATAATAAAAATGACAAAACAGAAACCCTTATTTATAGGCTATCTAAAGGAACGGGGCCAAGAGGGCTTTTGTCCATACCTGCCGTTAGAGATTTTTATTACAGACCCCTCATTGATTTTGAAAGGTCCGAAATTGAAAGTTTTGCAAAAGAAAATAACTTGAGCTATAGAATTGATAAATCAAACTTTGATACAAAATACAAAAGAAATCTTATAAGAAGCGATATTCTCCCTCTTTTAAAAAAAATTAATCCAAACGTCATAAATTCAATTTCAAGCTTTATAAAAGTAAACGAGATGAACCAAAAAATCGTTGACGATTATGTTGATGAAAAAATCAAAACTATAAAAACCGAAGAAAAATATGACAGAAAAGTATTTTTAAAATTAAATAAAGAGGTTCAATTTGAAATTATAAACAGGATTTTACAGGGGGTTGTTAAAACAAGAGATTTTAAAACGGTGGAAAAAATTCTTAATTTTATTCTTTCTCACTCATCTTCAAAAATTTCAATAAACAACGATACATTTTTAAAAGTTTATGCAGACAGGTTTTATATTGTTCAAAACAAAAAAAACGAATATCTTGAATGTGATTTAAAAGTCGGAGAAAATAATTTTTTAAATTATACTTTCATAATTGAAAAATCCCCCGCTCCAAAAGTTTTTCCAAACAACAATTCAAATATTCAATATGTAAATCTTGATTTTGATAATCCCTATAAATTAAGAACAAAAAAGGCGGGGGATAAAATTCTTCCCTTTAAATCAAAGACATCTCAAAAACTTAAAACTTTTTTAATAAAGAAAAAAATTCCGTTGGAGCAAAGGGATAAAATTCCTTTTATTGCACTATCGGATGAGGTTTTATTTATACCTTTTATTATGGTGTCGGATAAATTAAAAGTTGGGGAAAACCAAAGTGAATGTTATAAAGTTACTGTTAGGGGAAGTGAAAAATGAAAAATTTAAAGGTGCTTATATATGAAGATGAACTTTTAAAAAAAATAAAAGAATTATCGGACAGGATAAATGCTTATTACGGTGAGGATGAACCGCTTACTGTTATTTGTGTTTTAAAAGGGGCGGTTATGTTCTTTAGCGAACTTGTAAAACACTTAAAAATGCCGATAAAAATGGAATTTGTAAGCTTATCAAGCTACGGCTGCTCAATGGAATCTTCAGGCAAGGTTTCAGCTATAAATATGTCCCTTCCTCCCTTAGAAAATGAAAAAGTTCTTGTAGTGGAAGATATTATGGACACGGGCCTTACTTTAAGATTTTTGCTTGATTACCTTGAAACAAAGTGCAAAGTAAAAGATGTTAAACTTGCCGTTATGTTTGATAAAAAGTGCAAAAGAAAATATAACCTTAAACCTGACTTTTTTGCATTTGAAGCGGACGATAAATTTATCGTCGGGTTTGGTCTTGATTATGATGAAAAGTACAGAAATATTCCTTACATAGGTTATTTTGAGGATTAGCAAAAAAATACTTTTAGGATTTTTTTATGACTGTACAAAAGATAACAGGTTAAAAGCCGTTTTGAAAATTAATTCTATAAATAATATAACATTCGGGTATTCCAAAAAAAGCCAAAAATATTTAGACGAGCACATTTCAACACTTGATAACAAGTGTTTGGCAAAAAGTCTTAAAGAGTGTTCTAAAGTATGTAACGATACCGAATACAGGATAAAAAGTCTTGAGAAAGGCAAGCATATTTCCAATTTTCTTTTGAATGATACATATTCTTCCATGAAGGATATACTTATATCAATGAAAGCTGCCCTTTTGGATCAGATTGCAAGCTTGTTTGAAGATTGTGATGACTATATAAAATCGGAATACGATTACTATTCATCATCTCTTAAAAAATGCAAAAATAAAGAGGGCAATTGGAGAGAAGGATATATAAAAGAACTTAAATACTGGAATTTTGACTTAGGTAAAACCCAAGAAGAAATTGATGAAGAAATAGAACAAACAAAAAATGAAAAGAAAACAACAGAACAGGCGACCGATTCTGACAAAAATAAAGATGAGCTTGAGCATATTGTTAAAATTTCCGAAAAAAAAGAGGATGCAATCCCTCTAAAAAAGGAAGGGCTAAACGGTATAACCCTGCGTGATGTTGTGGGGATGGATGAGCTTAAAAAAGAGCTGACAGAATATATTGTAGAACCCCTTAAAGACCCTAAACAAGCTGAGCTTGACAGAATAGAATACGGGATTGAAATGCCAAAAGGTATTTTGTTATACGGCCCTCCGGGGTGCGGTAAAACCTATATAGTTGATGCAATTTCAAACGAAACCGATATACCTGTGTATCAGTTAAGCGTTGCAGACCAGGGGTCAAAATACGTTAATGAAACTTCAAAAAATATAAAAAAGATGTTTGATGCGGTTATATCGAGTACCAAAGAATCAAATTCTCCCGCTTTTATTTTCATGGATGAGATGGATTCTATTACAAAAAACAGAAGCCAAAGGCAGAACGGTGAAGATATAAAAACCGTTGCAACCCTTTTAAGTTCTATAGAGGACGCACAAAAAAACAATGTTATTGTAATTGGCGCATCAAACAAATACTATTTAATTGACCCTGCAATAAGACGACGTTTTGATTTAAAAAGCTATGTAGGATTACCCGATAAAGCCCAAAGGGCCGATATGCTAAGACATAACCTTTCAAATAAAACAAAGGCAAAAAACCTTTTAAAAGACGATAGTGCAATAGAAAAAATTGCGGATGAAATGGAAGGTTATTCATACCATTCAATCAATATAATTGCAAATAACGCATCTAAAAGGGCAAAAGAAAGAAACAGAGCCGATATTTCAATAAAAGATTTTATAGCCGAATTAAGGGAAACCTCAGAAGAAAAGCAGAATGAAAGCGAATATAAAAAGGCAGATGAGAAAAAAATCGGTTTTATAAATAAAAATCTTTGATTATTTTTAAAATTAAACTATATAGTTGATTTTTAAGATGCTCTAATTGTGCATAATAGCTATATTATGAACAAGAATGAACAATACCTCATTAATTATCTTTCATACGGCAAATACGAGCAAAAAAAACTTACAAACTCCCTCATTAAATTTCTTTTAGAAAAAGGAAAAACTTTTTCTTTTAGCGAATTAAATCCCGTTTGTAACATTATTGACGAATTGGAATTTTTTGAAAATATCTAGTATAATTGCTCATTATGAAAGAAAAGCTGATTAAAAATATAAAAACCGCTCTTACAGTAATTTTAATTATAGTGCTTGTCGGGTTTTGTTTTAAACTCTTTAATATAAAAGAACTTCTTAATGAAGCCGAAAATAAAACTTTTGATTTAAGACAACAGATAATATCTAAATATAAAACCCCAAATAAAGATATAGTAATCTTATCGGTTGATGACCCCAGTTATGAATACATTGTTTCAACATACGGCGCATGGCCTCTGCCAAGAGATTTTTGGGCAAAACTATCCGATAGAATGGAAAAAGTTAACCCTAAGGCAATTGTTTTTGACCTTCTTTTTGTTCAAAACTTTAAGGCATTCGGTAATACGGACAAATATTTGAGTGATGTTATAAATTCAAACAAAAATATCTATGTTTCAATGAACTTCGATAATCAAAATCAAGAAGTAAGAAAACCCATAGATTTACCATCCTCGCTTGAAACAACGGTCGAGGGGAATAAAAAACTTTTATTAAATGCCCCGACCATTAACTATACCAATGTAAGAAGCATTTTGCCCGAGCTTATGAGGGGGACGGATAATATTGGCTTTATTAACATTTCAAGAGATCAAGACGGTGTTATAAGAAGTAATTTGCCCTTATTTGTGTACAAAAATAAAATATATAAGCACCTTACTTTGCTTGTCGGGCTTGATATATTGAATTTAAATTCAAATAAACTGAACATAAAAGGCGATACCGTTTATTTATCAAAGGAAAGAAAAATTCCCCTTGATAAAGACGGAAAATGCTACCTTAACTGGTACGGGACTTTAGGCACATTTAAGTATATTCCTTTGTATAAAGTTGATAAGGCAATAAATGAAAATGATATTTCCTTTTTAAAAGAGAACTTTAAAGACAAAATAGTATATATCGGAACTACAACAACAAGTCTTTCGGATGTAAAATCCACCCCTCTTTCTCAAAGATATCCGGGGGTTGAAATCCATGCAACCTTTTTAAATAATATTTTGGATAATAACTTCATCAAAAAAACCCCTTTAGCCATTGATTTTTGCGTGTCTGTATTCCTTATAATTTTAACCGCACTCATTGTAATAAGGTCAAAATTTGTTTCATATTCAATTATAAGCACGGTTTTAATTGCCGTTTTATATTCGCTTCTAACCGTTCTTTTGATGCACTCGTTTAATTTATGGATTGCCCTTATTATGCCCGTGGTATCTATTGTTGCCTCAATTACAATTTCTTATGCGATAAAATACATTGTAACTTCAAGGGACTATGAACACACATACAAACTTGCCGTAACTGACGGGCTTACCGATATGTACAACCACAGGTACTTTCAGGAACAGATGAAACAAAATATTGAAAACTCAAAAAGATACAATACCCCGTTTTCATTGATTATGGTGGATATTGATTTCTTTAAAAAGTTCAATGATACATACGGACACCAATCCGGTGATGCCGTTTTAAGACAGGTTGCAACAACAATTAAGAAAAATATACGCTCTACCGATATTCCATGCAGATACGGCGGAGAAGAAATGAGTGTTATTTTAACAAATACAAAAAAAGAAGAAGCCGCAATTGTTGCGCAAAAAATTTGTGAAGCCGTAAGGGAAAGAGAATTTGAGCTTGCAACCGGAGATTGGACGCATGTTACAATTTCTCTCGGGGTCGCAACTATGCCCGAGAACGGAAGTGATGCTCAAGAGCTCATTGAATATGCGGATAAATGCCTTTATGTTGCAAAAGAAAACGGCAGAAATCAGGTAGTATCAGAAATATAGTTTTTGTAAAGCAAAATTTAAAATTAAGCAAAAATAGTTTATTTTATGGTAAAATCTCCTTGTTATGACAAATAAAAAGAAGATTTACATAATACTTTTTTCGGTTATATTTTTAATTTGTCTTTTTGGTTTTTTATGGTCTTTTACCGTAACCAAAGAATTAAGAAAGCCTGACGGAAAAAACAGTGTTAAAAAGCAGGTTGTTACCGTTACTAATTTGATTTTAACGGAAACCAAGGAAGGCAAGATATACTGGGAATTGTACGCATCAAAAGGAAGTTATGATTCAAAGGCGGGTGATGTTATCCTTCAAAACGCTACGGGAAACTTCTATAACGATAATAATGAAGTCGTATTGAGCTTTGAGTCGGATGTTGGAACGTACTTTGAGAATACAAAAAAAATTGTCTTAAAAGGGCACACCCTTGTTGTCGCTCATGACGGCTCTGCCATAAGAGCAGACGAGATAGCATTCACCGGTCAGGAAGATGATATTGTTGCAAGGGGAAATGTTATCGTAAATCGAAACGACGATTTTATATCTACTGCGGATGAAGCAAGATTTAACAGTGAGCTTACTTTTTTTGAAATAAAAGGAAAAACGGAAACAAACGTTTATACCAAAGAAGGGCTCAAAACTCAGGAATTGATTAATTAGGGGATAAAATGAAAAAGACAGTTCTTTCAATTTTAATTTTAATATCTGTGATAATTCCCGTTTATGCGGAAGGCGGGGTTGTAATTGAAGCAAAAAAACAACAAATACAACTGGACCAAAATAAAGGGTTCTTTTCGGGGGATGTTAAAGTCACCGTTGGTGATGTTACCGTTCAATCTCCGAGGGCCGAATTAAAACTTGACCCCAAAACCAAAAAACCTTCGCTTGCCGTATTTTATGATAACCCGTACGCTTTTCAAAACAAAGACAATAAAAAGCATGAAATAAAATCAAGAATAATGAAAGTATCTCTGATAAAAAAGAGTATTCTTGCCGAAGGAAACACCCAATCAATTATGATGAAAGACCGTCAGCCTGTTGTTACAATAAATTCAGACGTTCAACAGTACGATACAAACACAAAACTTATGAGAGCAAAGGGTTCCGTTATTGTTCATTACGGCGACGTTGAAACATTTTCCGAGAATGCAAGCGCAATTATTGATAAAGAAGGGAACGTAAAAGACCTTAAGCTCGAAAATAATGTTGTAATAAAAGAAGGCGTAAATGTTCTTAAGGGAAACAAATTTGAATATGTTTCATCAAGAGAAGAATATTACCTTACGGGAAACACCTCATCCGATATTACTTTTGAGGACGGTACAAGGCTTTTTGTTAAATCCCGATATCAACAGTATAACAGACTTACAAATAACATAGTTGCAGGGGGAGATGTAAAGGTTAACTTTAAAGACTATGTAGCGGAAGGCCCCAAGGCTCAACTTTTTGTTGAACCAAAAACTCAAAAACCAAAAGAGGTTATTTTTACGGGACGCTCCAAAATAACTCAAGGGGGAAGCACCGTTGAGGCGGACAGAATAAGAATGACAATGAACCCGAAAGAATTTTTTGCGGACGGAAACGTCAAAACAAGTATACAAGGAAACGACTCTATGGAGATTATGCCATAAATGAATATAACGCTTGAACATAAACAATGCCTTATTGCAGGGGACGGCATTTTACCCGTTAAGATGGCACAAAATGCAAAAGAAAACGGATTTGAAGTTGTTGCAATATCATTTTCTTCCGATAACTTAAGGGAGCTTCAGAAATACTGCTCCAAAGTATATTCCTATAGCCCAGGGCAGGTTAACACAATAACAAAGACTCTTATTGAAGAAAACATAAAACAACTTACTTTCTTAGGAAAGGTTTCAAAAACCATGCTCTTAAAACGTCCGAAACTTGAACCAAGAGCAATTGAACTTTTAAAAGAAACCCCCAAATTAAATGATGATGCCATTATGCTCAAAATTATCGAGGAGATGGAAGGGGCAGGCATTACCATTTTGGATCAGACCATTTTTATAAAAAGTCTTATGGTACAAAAAGGTGTCTTAACCGCCTTGAAACCCACAGATGCTCAACTTTCGGATATCGAATACGGATATAAAACGGCAAAACAAATGGGAGAGCTTGATATAGGTCAATCCGTCGTTATGAAAGACAGGATGATACTTGCGGTTGAAGCAATAGAAGGCACCGACAAATGTATTAAAAGAGGAGCAAAACTTGCAAGAAGAAAAGGAGCCGTTGTCGTTAAGGTTGCAAAACCAAAACAGGACAAAAGGTTTGATATTCCGACAGTCGGTCTTAAAACTCTTAAAACAATGAAAAAATACGGCGCAAACGTTCTTGCTCTTGAATCTGGCGAAACCATTATGGTTGGTCAGTCTGAAATGATTAAATTTGCGGATAAAAACAATATTGTAATAATGGCATTTTAGGATTAGAAATGGCAAATTCAAAAAAACTTTTTATCATAACCGGCGATTATTCAGGTGACAAGCATGCCCTATTTACGGTTAATGAATTAAAAAGGCAAAATCCCGATTTAATAATTGAGGGCATAGGCGGAATAAATCTTCAAAAAGCGGGAATTAAATTGTTTTGTAATCAGGACAAAATGAACGGGATGGGAATTTCTTTTTCATCCGTTATTAATCATATTCTCCTTGCAAAAAGGCTTTTATCCTACCTGAAAAATGAATACAAGCCTGACCTTGTTCTTTTGATTGATTACGGGGGATTTAACTTAAGAATATCAGAGGAATTAAAAAAACTTAAGATTAAAACCTTTTATTTTATCCCCCCTCAAATTTGGGCTTCAAGACCATGGCGAATTAAAAAGATAAAGAAAAATATAGACAGGGTTTTTACAATTTTTCCTTTTGAAAAAGAGTATTATGAAAAAGAGGGAATAAATTCGCTTTATGTCGGACACCCTTTGTTGAAAGAATTAAAAGAGCCTGTTAAAAAAGAGGAATTTTTCAGAGCAAACGGGCTTGATATGAATAAAAAACTGATAGGGGTTTTCCCCGGGTCAAGAAAATTTGAGATAAAATTTCTTTTCAAAATATTCGAAAAAGCCGCTAAAATAATTGAAAAGAAATTGGATAATGTTCAATTTGTGTTTTCAAAATCCGAGAATTTACCATTCGATATATATAAAACCGATTATAAAGTTCTAAAAGGAAACAGTCATGACCTTTTAGCTTCATCCGATTTTTTAATACTTGCCTCGGGTACGGTTGCACTTGAAGCGGCACTTTATAAAACACCAATGCTTATTGCATATAGGGGCCCTTTCTTATTTTATCTTATCTACCTTCTTGTAAGGACAATTAACAAGGCATGTCTTGTAAACATAATAACAAAGAAAGATATAGTACCCGAGTTTTTAATGTTTGATGCAAACCCGAATAGAATTGCGCAATGTGCCATAAAATACCTGAGCGATAGCAGCCTTTTTGATAAGCAAATATCAGGCTTAATTGAAACGAGAAATCTTTTGGGAAATTCAGACTGTGCTAAAATTGTTGCAAATGAAATAATTAAGGAGTTATATAATGGCTAATATTATTACGTTATCAAGAATTATTCTTGCATTTATTGCTATGGGGCTTTTATTTATTAATTCTCCGCAAAAATTTGCTTATGCCCATATATCCGTTATTTTGACCATTTTTGTTATGTGGTTTGACGGACTTGACGGCTACATTGCAAGAAAATTTCACGAAACATCAAAACTTGGTGCCGTACTTGATATTATGGGGGATAGAATAGTTGAAAACCTTTATTGGATTACTTTTTCGTCTTTGGGATGGATAAGCCCGATTGTCCCCGTTATTGTGTTAACAAGGGGTATCATAACAGACTCCTTAAGAAGTCTTGCACTTGAACAGGGGTATACCCCGTTTGGTGAGAAAACAATGATGCAGGGAAAAATTGCAAAATTTATTGTTGCTTCCAATTTTTCAAGGTTTACCTATGCCGTATGCAAGGCGGTTGCCTTTTTCTTTATGATTTTAGGGCACATACCGCATGAATTTTTATACAAGGCTACAATTCTTCAAATCGGTATTATTTGTACCTATATATCAGTAGCATTCTGTGTTTTAAGGGGTCTGCCCGTTATCTTTGAAAGTAAGAGATTTTTGAAATAATGAAAAGTTACTTAAATATTGTGTTATTTGAGCCCGAAATTCCTCAAAACACCGGAAACATTTCAAGACTTTGCGCATGCACAAATGCTAAATTGTTTCTTGTCGGGCGTTTGGGGTTTAGTATAACCGATAAAAATCTTAAAAGGTCGGGGCTTGATTATTGGGATAAGGTTGAAATTGAACATATAATAGATTTTGATGAATTTGAGAAAATGTTTCCGATTGAAAATAACCCCTACTACCTTTTTACGACAAAGACGGACAAAAAATATACGGATGTTGAATATAAAGAGGGCTCTTTTTTAATATACGGCCCCGAGACAAGGGGTATCCCAGAAGATATTTTAAGGAAATATAAAGAAAATAATGTTACAATACCAATGAAGAAAAATCTAAGAAGTTTAAATCTCTCAAACAGTGTTGCAATTGGGGCTTATGAAGCAATAAGACAGTTCGGGGGAATTAAATAAGGGGAAAAGACAATGGCAGATAATTTGATTAAGGCTGATATATTCTATGTATCAAAGCTTCTTCCAAAAAGACAAGAAAATTCAAATAAAGACACCTTTGGTACGGTTTTAAATTTTTCAGGCTCAATATATTATTCGGGTGCTGCGTACTTTAGTTCAATTTCAGCCCTAAAAGCAGGTGCGGGGCTTGTTAAATTGGCATCCGAATCAAGCGTTATAAATAGGGTCGCTTCAATGTCTTATGATATAACCTTTATTGACTTAGGACAAAACGATTACGGCACAATTCCAAAAGATTCCGTTAAATATATTAAAAACCTTAAAACCCCATCATCTGTTATTGTAGGGTGCGGAATTTCAACCTTGCAGCCTGCAAGAGAATTTATTTTAAAACTTTTATCTTTTTATAAAGACACGGATGTCCCCATTATTATTGATGCAGATGCCATTAATATAATTTCTGCGGAAAAAAACCCGCCCATACCCGTTAATTCGGTTATGACACCGCATGTAAAAGAATTGTCAAGGCTTATAAAAAAAGAAGTATCAGAAATTGAAAAAGATAAAGTATATTGGGCAAAGTATGCCTCGGAGCAATACGATTGCATTATTGTCTTAAAAGGTAAAGATACGGTTATTTCTATTCCAAATGGCCCCGTTATAATAACTTCAACGGGCAACTCCTCTTTATCTCATGCGGGAACCGGAGATATCTTATCAGGCATGATAGCGGGATTTGCAGCTCAAAAAGTAAAATTGGAAGATGCATGTACGCTTGCAACATATATCCATGGCAGAGCGGGCGAACTTGCAAGCAGAAAATTAACCGAATATTCAACTTTGGCATCCGATGTAATTGAATTTATTCCGGATGCCATAAAAGAACTTATGATTTAATATAAAACAACGGGACTCTTAAAAATTTAAGAGTCCTCATTGTTCAAAGGAGGTTAAAACAACAAAAACCAGCCTTTTTTTATTTTATGTTTTTTAAAGTTGTTTTATTTGTTACCGAAAGCGATTGTAACTCTTTCTTTGGGGTTAACCCTTGAAATTCTGTTACCTGAACCGTCTACAAGATAGGTAAGTTCATCTGCGGTATTTTGGAATAAGCCCATAGTACCTGACAAGGCAGTTCTTGTAAGGTCAATAGGAGCTTTAATGGTGGTTTTAATGCCATCACCGTAGCTTCTGAATGCACCTTTAAAGTTGCCGGATATAATTTCTCCGGTACCTGTACCGGCCTGATCAAATAAAGCTTCAGATGCGTTACCTAAACCTACGAGCATACCGCCCACCGTTCTTCCTACATTACCTAAGGTTGAACCGACAAAGGTAAACGGCATTTCTATTAATCTTACAAGTACATTCATATCTTTGCGTTTTTCAACACGTGCGGTAAGTACTTGTTTCGGAAGTGCCTGCTTACATCCGTCGCAGCCGATAATTTCGGTAAATGCAAGTTTTAAACCGCCGTCATCACATTTAGAAGGTCTCATTACTTCGGTTACTTTACCGTTTACACGGCTTCCTGCGGGGTATGTAACTCCGTTAATCGTAATTTCATGGCAAGTTTCAGCCTGAAATCTTTCGCCAACGTTAGCGTTTTTGGAGTTGATTATATCTTTCATTTTTAATGATAGCGTAGGTATGCAAACGGGTGTTTCTTTTTCAACAAAAGTTGCCTGAGTTGGCCCTATGGCAGTTTTTGTCGAATCGCCGTTAACGTCATATCCGCCTGCCACTCTGATATTTTGAAGCATAGATGAAACTTCTGCTCTTGTGGCTTTATCTTGAGGTCTGATTTTGTTTGTTGCGTAACTGTCTTTAAGAGCACCGTTGTCAATTGCCTTTGCAACATGTTCTTTTGCCCATGAAGGAACAAGGTTTCCGTCCTGATATTTTCCTAATATTTCATCTGCCTTGCAAGCATCCATAGGGCAATTTATACCTTTTGATATTATTGTCATAGCTTCAGATCTTGTTATGGGGCTGTTGGGGTGGAATTTACCATCGGGATGCCCTGCTATCATATCTGCTGAAACACCTTTGTTTATTGCTTCGTAAGCCCAGTGGTGTTTTGACACATCACTAAAGTCACCTGATTGTGTCATTGGTGTATTTTCAAGATTGTATCCTTTAACCACCATTGAAGCCATTTCGGCACGTGAGATGTTTCTGTTTGGTTTAAATAAATCGTCGGGGTATCCGACTACTACGCATTGGTCGGTTAATCTGTTAATGTCCTCGCTTGCCCAATAACCGTTGGGAACATCAGGGTATTTTTGCCCCATAATGCCTGACATGTTTGCAGCTGCACCTGTTTGGCATCCGCAAGAAGGTTTAAGGGGTTCCATTTCTTTATAAATTGCCTTCATTGTATTGGGCGATTGAATGTTGGGTTCGGGGCAGCAATCAGTTTTAGGAAGAATTTTTTCGTCTAAAATCGGAGCTGCGGCACCCGTTAAACAGTTGTCCTCTATGGGAACACCCGAAATTTTAGTTGCAAGATTGTTATCTTTAATTGTTGCGGAATTATTCAATTCGCCCACAACCGCATTATTTGCAGGGGAATAAACCGCACCGGGGTATGCGTATGTTTGAAGATTCATATCCGATTTGTATTCATAGCATCCTTGCTGGCATTTCGATTTTTCGCAATTGCAATCGTTAGTTGGTTGTTTGCACGTGTCGCATGGAGCCGCTGCCCCCGTCGAACACGGGTCGCACTTTTTTGATGAGAAAATATTAATCCTGTCAAAAAAGCTTTTTTTCTTACATTTACAAGCATCCATCTTTTTATGGCACTTGTTGCAGGTTGCAACATTGGGTGTTACAATCTGTTGAGATTCAACGGGGCAAGCTCCGCCCGTTGCGCATGCAGCAAAGCTTACAGGAACCGTAAAGGCAAAGACCGTAGCTGCTGCCGTTGCTGTTAGTAAAAATTTTTTAATGGTCATCTTTCCTCCTTTATTAAAGAAATATTTTGTTTAATGCAAAAAGTGCATAATTAACATTTAATCTTTAAATGAATTATGCACTTTTAAAATATTATCTTCATTGCCGATAGGGGCTATCTTTATGGATTATCTTATTTATAAGTTATTGTACTTTATGCTAAGCTTTAAACTTGAACCCCTTAATTTATCGGAATAAAAGGAGGTTTATTTATTATATTGTTCCCGTAATTTCTTGGATAATATAGTTTGCAACCCAGGAGAAATTTTTGTTTGAATCAGATAAATTCTTAAGCGGGGAAATTGCAGCCTCTCCAATTCTAATTAAGCTCATTGCGCTAATTCCTCTTTGAACACCTTTTGAATCGGTTAATTTATTGATGAGAAAATCTATAGCATCAGCTCCAAAGCTAACTATTTCGTTTTCAATCATGCTCTTTTGGGAGTTATCAGCCCCTTCAAGCTCTTGAAAAAGAGATGTTAAACGTGATTTTATATTGTTGATTTCCAAAATGGAACCGTTTGTCAATACTGCCTGCATTATTTCTCCTTTGTTAACTTTATTTTATGTTTTGAATTATAGACTAAAAAATTACAAAAACCCTTTTTTTTAATACAATCTTTATATCTTTATAAAGATATGTATGATTGGTCAATTGTTCCTTTTTAAAATTCCTGTTTATTTTTATAAAAAAAGGAATTTTTTATGGACTGTTTAATTAAAAATGTGTATGGCTATCAAATACTTGATTCAAGAGGAAACCCTACAATTAAGGTTGAAATTGAACTTTATGGCGGAATAAAAGCTTATGCGTCCGTTCCTTCGGGAGCATCCGTCGGAAAAAAAGAGGCTCTTGAATTAAGAGATAAAGACATTTCTTTTTATTTGGGCCGAGGAGTACACGGTGCAATTTCAAATATTAATGAAAAAATATCAAAGCTCATTATTGATAAACCCGTGATTGAGCAGGGCAAAATTGATGATATTTTAATTGAAGCGGACGGTACGGAAAATAAAAGCAACTTTGGCGCAAATGCAATGCTTGGGGTGTCTTTAGCATGTGCAAGGTGTGCTTCTATATATTTAAATATTCCTCTTTATGAGTATTTGGGCGGAATTTTCGGAAATATACTGCCTTGCGTTATGGTAAATATAATAAATGGGGGAGCACATGCGGATAACAGTCTTGATTTTCAGGAATTTATGATAACTCCGACGGGTGCCATAAACTTTTCTCAAGGGTTAAGGATGGTAAGTGAAACTTTCCATGCCCTAAAAAATATTTTAAAAAAACAAAACGAGATAACCTCTCTTGGGGATGAGGGCGGGTTTGCTCCAAATTTAAAAACTAATAAAGATGCCCTTGATTTAATTTTAGAAGCCATAAAAAAAGCGGGATATTCCACGGATGAAATTAAAATATGCCTTGATGTTGCATCAAGCGAACTTTATAAGGACGGAAAATACGAAATAAAATCGGAAAACCTCACCTTATCGAGTGCCGAGATGGTAAAATACCTCAAACACTTATGTGAAGATTACCCGATTATCTCAATTGAAGACGGTATGGCCGAAGATGATTATGAGGGGTGGAGAATTTTAACGGATGAATTAGGTGAAAAGTGCCTTCTTGTCGGAGATGATTTATTTGTCACAAACTCTAAACTTTTAATAGAAGGGATGCAAGAAAAAATTGCAAATGCCATTTTAATTAAACCAAACCAGATAGGAACCTTAAGCGAAACTTTAAATACAATTCAGCTTGCAAAATTGGGAGGGTATAAAACCATAATATCTCATAGATCAGGTGAAACCACAGACACTTTTATATCCGATTTAGCCGTGGGAGTTAATTCGGGGCTTATTAAAACAGGTTCAATTTCAAGAGGGGAGAGAATTTGTAAATACAACAGGCTCCTTGAAATTGAAAAAGAGATAAATGAAAAAAATCCGTATACAAATCCCCCCTTTAACTATTTGGGGGAAAATTCCTTTTATAAATACGGATATAAAAACTGTTCATGCAACTTCGGGTGCAACAAAAGAAACTAGATTTTTATGTATCTATGTTGGTTGCATATACTGCGTTTTCTTCAATGAAATCACGTCTTGGGCCAACGTTATCTCCCATAAGGATATCGAAAAGTTCATCGCACAACATGGCATCTTCAATACTTACCTTTAAAAGAGTTCTGTTTTGAGGGTCCATTGTTGTTTCCCATAGCTGCTGGGGCATCATTTCGCCAAGACCTTTAAACCTTTGCAATTGAATACCTTTTTTGCCCCTTTCTTCCACTATTCTTTGAAGTTCGGCAAAAGAAGTTACATCCTTAGCGCCTTCGGGGGTTTCAACCGTTAAAACTTTTTCTTCTTCAATTAAAAACTCCCTTATTTTGGGATATGAATTTTTTATTCTTTCGTATTCGTTCGAACGAATCATATTTGCCGTAATCACAACAGGGTCAATATTTTCGCCCAAAGTAACCTTAAAGTAGTATTTGTTTGTGTGTTCGTTTTTGGTTAAGTATACTTTATAGTCTTTTGCCTCATCTATACCGTAATTTAGCGCATGGTCTTTAATATAGTGAGAAAGATATTTATAAATTTCCTGCATACTATCTTCACTGTCAAAGTCTGTAGGGGTGATATTTGACCTTATTAAACCTCTTACAATAACGGATGGCATCTGGTTTATAATCGGGTTATGGAATGATTTATAGTATGTTGACATAGAATAGAGCATATTTTCAAGCTCGTCATTAACAAGAGTTTTGGTTTTATTCTTGTTATACAATGCCATGTCTTTAATACCTCTTTCTCTCATCATTTTATCCAAGGCTCTGTCATCATAGAGGTATTCTGCCGTTTTTCCGATTGTAACTTTATACAAAGGAGGTTGTGCTATATAGATGTGCCCCTGTTCAATTAAGGGTCTTGCGTATCTGAAAAAGAAAGTCAAAAGGAGCGTTCTTATATGTGCACCGTCCACATCAGCATCCGTCATAAATATAATTTTATGATATCTCAACTTTTCAATATTTACTTCTTCGGGGTTTTTTGAAATATTAACACCGATTGCCTGAATTAAAGATTGAATTTCGTTGTTGGCATACATCTTATCAAGTCTTGCACGTTCAACATTCAAAATTTTACCTCTCAGAGGCAAAATCGCCTGAAACATTCTGTTCCTGCCCTGTTTAGCGGAACCGCCCGCAGAATCACCCTCAACTATATACAGTTCGCATTTTTCGGGTTCTCTGTTTGAACAGTCTGCAAGTTTACCGGGGAGAGTAGAAGATTCAAGAGCCGTTTTTCTTCTTGTTAATTCTCTTGCACGTCTTGCCGCTTCTCTTGCTCTTTGAGCTTGAAGGATTTTATCTATAATTAATTTTGCAACCTTAGGGTTAAATTCAAGCCACTCCATAAATTTATCCCTGACAACGTCGTTTACAATGGGGGTGACTTCTGCGTTTCCCAGTTTTTCTTTTGTTTGTCCTTCAAATTCGGGGTTTGAAATTTTAACGGAAACTATTGCGGTCATACCTTCCCTAATGTCCTCTCCGGCAAGGTTTTGCTCGTTTTCTTTGATTATGTTGTTTTTTCTTGCATAATCATTTATTACCCTTGTAACCCCGTTTCTGAAACCCGTTAAATGAGTTCCGCCGTTATGGGTATTTATGTTGTTTGCAAAGCATAAAATGTTCTCATTGTATGCATCCGTATATTGGATAGCGGCTTCCACAAGAATTCCGTCAACCGTTTTTTCCATATAGACGGGTGCTTCAAACATCACGTTTTTATTTTTATTTAAATGTTCCACATAACTTGCAATACCGCCTTCATAGTGGAAGGTTTCTTCCTTGCCGTTTTTTTTGTCGTGGAATATTATTTTTAAGCCTTTATTCAAAAAAGCCATTTCTCTAAATCTGCTTCCAACCACATCACAATCTATTTCCGTGGTTTCCGTAAATATTTCGGGGTCAAGCCAAAATGTAGTTCTTGTACCTCTTTTGTCGGTTTCTCTGACTTTTTCTACGGGGTGGACGGGTTCTCCTCTTAAATATTCCTGTCTGTAAAGGTATCCGTCCCTTGCAACTTCAACAACAAGCTTTTCGCTTAATGCGTTAACAACCGAAGCGCCAACTCCATGGAGCCCGCCCGAAACTTTATACCCGCCGTCGCCGAATTTGCCGCCGGCATGGAGCACGGTGTGGACAATTTCAAGTGCGGATTTTCCCGAATCGGGTTTTATATCAACGGGAATTCCCCTTCCGTTGTCTTGAACGGTAACGGAATTGTCCGCATTGACGGTGACATCAATAGTATCACAATACCCCGCAAGGCTTTCATCAATTGAATTATCAACAATTTCATAAATGCAATGGTGCAACCCTCTTTGTGAGGTTGAGCCTATATACATACCGGGGCGCAGTCTTACCGCCTCTAACCCTTCCAAAACTCTTATATTACTGGCATCATAATGTTGTTCTGTTGTTTGGCTTGACATTAATACTTCCTTAAAAATCTCCATCCATGCTATATTTTACTACAAAGTAGAGCGTTTGCAAATTCTGAAATAATTTGGGATATAAAAATGTTATAAAGATTTTTATTTTAATATTGACATATGTAATAGTTTGTTTTAGTATTACAAACGTGGAGGAAAACAAATGATACGCCCTATAGTTACCGCAAATCAGGTTATTGCAAATAAAACACAGGTAAGACCCATGTTTATGGGAATGAAAAATTCTATGAAATTAAATAATGCTTATAAAAATTCCGATATGGGAGCTGATTCATCTATTAAGGGTGAAAAGCTTGATATAAACTGTGAAGGATGCAGATTATATAACCTTAACGGGAACAAAGTTAATTACTTTGCATAAAAGTTTTATAGCTAAAAATCGAATTTAAATAAAAAATGCACTTTAAAAGGTGCATTTTTTATGGTATTTTTTTCTTATGTTTACAGGTTTAATTGAAGATATAGGAAAGATTTATAAGATAGAAACCTTAAATCAGGGAAAGAGGTTTTTTATTGAGCTTAGTATGGATACCTTTGAAATTAAAATCGGGGATTCAATTTCAATAAACGGGGCATGCCAGACGGTGACGGAAAAAAACGGCAAAATTTTAACCTTTGAGGCTATGTTTGAAACTTTGAAAAGAACAAATTTCAACTGTTTAAAAAAGGGAGATTTTGTTAATATAGAAAGAGCAATGCTTTTAAATTCAAGACTGGACGGGCATTTGGTATCGGGACATGTTGACCTTACCGCTAAATTAAAACACATAAAAGAAGAAGGTATTGCAAAAGTTTTCGGGTTTGAATCCGACACTTCTTTATTGGTTGAAAAGGGCTCTGTTTCAATAAACGGGGTAAGCTTAACCGTAAGCGGGCTTTATGAATCGGGTTTTGAAGTTTCACTTCTTCCCCACACTCTTAAAAACACCAATTTTAAATACCTTAAAATCAACGATTACGTTAATATTGAATTTGACATGATTTCAAAGTATGTAAAAAAAATTCTAAAAAAAGATGAAAAATCAAAAATAACGGAAGAATTTTTGATTGAAAACGGTTTTTAAACAAGAAGGAAAAAACAATGTTTAACACTATTAAAGAAGCAATAGAAGAATTTAAAAACGGCCGTCCCGTTATAGTTGCGGATGATGAGGACAGGGAAAACGAAGGCGATCTTATAATGCCATCTTCATATATAACCCCGGATTGGGTCAACTTTATGGCAAAAAAATGCAGGGGGCTTGTATGCCTTGCTATTACAAGTGAAATAGCTCAAAGACTTAATATAAGCCCTATGGTTGAGAGAAACACGGATATAAAGGGAACAAACTTTACCCAATCCGTTGATGCCGACCCGAAATTTGGCACAACAACGGGAATTTCCGCTTTTGACAGAGCAAAAACAATACAGGTTATGATAGATAAAAATTCAAAACCTGAGGATTTAAGACGCCCCGGGCACATTTTCCCGTTAATTGCAAAAGAAGGCGGGGTTTTAAAAAGAGCGGGGCATACGGAAACCGCAGTTGACTTATCAAGGCTTGCGGGGCTTATTCCTTCCGGCGTTATTTGCGAAATTATGAACGAGGACGGAACAATGTCAAGAAGGGACGATTTGTTAAAATTTGCAAAAGAAAACGATATCAAAATTATAACGGTTGCAGATTTAATTGAATATCGCCTCGGGTTTGAAAGACATGTTAAAAGAATGGTTCAAACTCCGCTTCCAACTGAATTTGGGGACTTTGAGATATACGGATATATTGATGAATTAACGGGTGTTGAACATGTTGCGCTTGTAAAGGACGATAAAACAAATAAAACTCCTTTAGTCAGAATGCACTCGGAATGTTTAACCGGAGATATTTTCCATAGCCTGAAATGCGATTGCAATCAGCAATTGACTGATTCTCTTAAAATGATATCCGAATACGGAAAGGGTGCGCTTGTATATATAAGGGACCATGAGGGCAGGGGTATCGGACTTATAAATAAATTAAAAGCCTATAAATTGCAAGATATGGGACAGGATACGATTGATGCAAATATTTCTCTCGGGTTTAAATCGGATTTAAGAAACTACGGTACGGGCGCTCAAATACTTGTTGATTTGGGGTACAGTGAATTTAATTTAATAACAAATAACCCTAAAAAAATCGTAGCTCTGACGGGTTACGGTCTTAAAATTAAAGAAAGAATAGGCATAGAGCCAAAAATCACCAAATACAATAAAAGGTACATACAAACCAAAATTGACAGAATGGAACATATGTATATAGATGTTAACAAAGAAAAACTGTCATGTTAAAAAATTAAAAAACTTTATGTTATAATAAAATCCGACTATTTTGGGATGACGACAATGTATACAACGGAAGTTTTATCTGAAAAGTATTTTAAAATTTTTATGGGTGCATACAACGATTTTCGCACCAACTGTAAAAGGGACTATCGTTTTGAGCTTGACCCTTTAACTTATGATGAATTTCTGGAATATTACAACAAGGGTATTATTAAATGCATAGTTCTTCTTGAAGGTTCAATACCGACGGGTTTTCTTGCATACAGTGAAGCACAGGAAGGGGCTATTGAATTATACGTAATCCATTGCCTTGGGAATGAAAATCATACCGAAAAGAAAAAACTCCTTTTGAAAAAATTCCTTGAAGAAACAACCGAATCAAGAAAAACAAAACTTGTAAGCTATCCTATGCTTGGAAAACAGGAAGAATTCAAAGACGAAATTTCAAATTACGGTTTTAAATTTGTAAACCTTGCCGTTTTTGATTTTCCCATTCTTGATAAAAAAGAAGTTAAAAACCTTGAAAGAATTAGATTTAGCGAACTTCCAATCGGATATAAGATTGTTTCATACAGAGATATTTTTAAAGACCAATTAAAAGATGCGATTTTTAAATCTTTTATAAATTCATCCGACCTGAATTTTGACCCCAGATTTAAAACGGAAGAAGGGGTTAGGGATATTACAAACAAAATAACGGATGAGATATACGGTAAATTTTTAACGGGCGCATCTAAAATTCTTGTATATGAAAACGATATTGTGGGCTTTTGTCTTGCAAATATAACGGGCTCTCACATTGCAAATCTTCCTCTTGTCGGAATTGTACCCGAACATAGAGGGATAGGGCTTAGCGAAGTTATGATTAAACTTTGCGTGGAAGAAATATCCAAATTAAATAAACAGGGTTTACTAAGAATTGACGAACTTAACGTAAGTACGGATTATGACAATCTTCCCGCCGTTAAAATGTACAAACAGATGGGCTTTAAGCTTTCATACACATACCCGCAGGCATATTTAAGCGTGGCTTGAAGAATAAAATCAATTTTTTTAAAAAATACCACTATTTTAAGGAGCAAAAAATGAAGGTTTTGATAACGGATAAAATAAACGAAGCTGCAATAAAAATCGTTCAACAGGTTGCAGAAGTTGATAATCTGCCTACAATGGATGAAGAAGAACTTATTAAAATTATAGATAAGTACGATGCGCTTCTTGTCCGTTCACAAACCAAGGTTACAAAAAATATAATCGAAGCCGCTTCAAATATGAAAATAATAGGCAGAGCGGGTGTCGGGGTAGACAACATTGATATAGAAAGTGCCACAAAAAAAGGAATTATAGTTGTTAATTCGCCCGACGGCAACACAAACGCTGCCGCAGAACACACAATTGCAATGATGATGGCAATGTCAAGAAATATCCCCGTTGCGGACGCTTCTGTTAAAGCGGGGTTGTGGGAAAGGTCTAAATTTACGGGCTGTGAAGTTTATAATAAAACTTTAGGTATCATAGGGTTTGGCAAAATCGGGCAGCATGTTGCACAGGTTGCACTTTCTTTGGGGATGAAACTTGTTGTAAACGACCCGTACACTACAAAAGAGTACGTTGAAAAGTGCGGCGGAAAATACATAGAGCACCTTGATGATTTTTGGGCAATACCCGATTTTATTACCATTCACACCCCAAAAACCAAAGAAACCACCTCTCTTATAAATACAAATACAATAAACAGAATGAAAAAAGGTGTAAGAATTATAAACTGTGCAAGAGGGGGTATTATTGATGAAAAGGCGCTTTTTGATGCAATAGAATCAGGACAGGTTAAATCGGCCGCTATTGACGTATATGAAGATGAGAAAAATGTTCAAAATTCTCCTCTTTTAAAACTCGGAAGAAATATTGTGCTAACTCCTCACTTAGGTGCAAGCACGGATGAAGCGCAAATTAACGTTGCAATTGATGTGGCAAAACAGGTTAAAGACGTTTTATCGGGCGGGGATGCTACAAGTGCCGTCAATATTCCTTCTCTAAAACCGCAAAAACTTGAACCCGTTAAGGATTATATGCCGATTGCTCAGGCAATTTCACAGGTTGCATCTCAAGTTATGGAAAGTAACTTAAGAGAGATTGAAATTGAGGTTAAAGGATACCTTGCAAACCTTGATGTTTCTCCGCTTGAAGTTGCGGTTTTAAAAGGGGTTTTATCTTCTAACCTTGTGGGGGTTAATTTTGTTAACGCTCCCTTGATTGCAAAACAGAGGGGAATTAATGTTACGGTTAAAAAATCTCAACAGACGACCGACTATATAGGTTCAATTTCCGTTAAACTTACGGGGGATAAAAACAATGTTGAAGTTGCAGGTGCTCTAATTGCGCCCACAATTCAGAGAATTGTAAAACTGAATAACTATATAACATCAATTGAGCCTGACAAATATATGCTTTTGGTTCCGCACAAAAATAAACCCAATATGGTGGCTCAGGTTGCGTCGGTATTGGGTGCGGACAATATCAACATATCTAAAATGCAAGTTGCACAAAAACATGATGATAACGACAATATAAGCCTTATGATTATTAACACTGACGATATTGTTGAAGCACCTACTTTAAGTAAAATTTCAGAAATTGAAGGGGTTATATCTTCAAAATTCATAAGCCTTTAAATATATCTTACAAGCTCGTTTTCGGTTGTTTTGTAGTTATATTTATCAAAAATTGTACCGTCCGTCAGGTTTTGCTGGTTGCTTACTACCTTTAAAAACAAAGGTTCTTCGTCATTTTTAAGAGAAGAAAAGTAAGGAGTGCAAATTATATTATAGAGCTTTTTTTGATATGAAGGCGCATAAATATCGTTTGTAATGCAGTTTGTAATAAGCTTGTAATTTTGATTGAATTCGATTTTTCCTCCGTTTTTTTGGCACCAGCTTCCGTCATTTATTACGCTTGCAAAAGAAACGCTCGTAAATAAAAGCAAAATGGCTTGAATGTATAAAAATCTCATTTTAAACTTTACTCCTTTTTTTTAATTTTATATTTTAAAAGCTTGAATAACATTAAACTAAATGCTAGTTAAAAGGAGTATAAAAAAGGATTAATCCCCCCTCTTTGTTACAGTTTTTGTAAATTAAAAATTTTTTAGTATAATTGTTCTATATTATTTAAAGAGGATAAAATGGAGAGTATTTCCATTATTTTAAATCTGCTTTTGATTGTATTTTTACTTTTTGCGAATGCTTTTTTTGTTGCAACGGAATTTGCAATAGTATCGGTCAGAAAAACAAGAATTTCTCAACTTTCAAACGAAGGGGATAAAAAAGCTTCAATTGCGCTTGATTCAATTAATCACCTTGACCGTTCGATTGCGGCGGTTCAACTCGGAATTACAATTGCAAGTATAGGGTTGGGCTGGGTCGGTGAAGCAACGCTTGTTAGGATAATAGAGCCTATTTTCAGCTTTTTGCCCGATACAATAAAGGTTGTTGCAACTCATTCGATTTCAACCTCAATTGCATTTGCACTCATTACGTTTATGCATGTTGTGATGGGTGAATTAATGCCGAAATCTATTGCAATTCAGCATCCTGAAAAAACGGCGCTTTTTGTTGCCGTGCCTATGTCTTTTATTACAAAAATATTCACTCCGTTTATATTTCTTTTAAACGGGTTTGGAAATTGGATGTTATCGTTATTGAAAATCCCCCCTGCCCATGTGGGACACCTTGTTCATACGGTTGAAGAACTTGATATGATAATTGATGAATCCCACAAAGAAGGGGTTTTAAACGATACCGAAAAAGAAATTTTGCAAAACGTGTTTAACTTTTCAGATATTCTTGCAAAACAAGTTATGGTTCCAAGGCCTGATGTTGTTTCAATTCCTATTGATATTTCAATGGATGAATTAAAAAAAATTACTCTTGATAGCCAGTATACAAGGTATCCTGTTTATGAGGAGGACCTTGACAGGGTGCTTGGAATTTTACACATTAAAGATATTTATAAACTTTTAATTAACGGAAAAGAGATAGTATTAAGGGATATAATCCGCCCTGCGGTACTTGTGCCGGAGACGCTTCCTCTTGATAAGCTCGTACATGAATTTAAGCAGAACAGAACGGAAATGGCATTTGTAATTGATGAATTTGGCGGAGTATCGGGGCTTGTTACTTTGGAAGATGTACTGGAAGAAATAGTAGGCGAAGTTCAGGACGAATTTGATGAGGAAGAAGCCGACATAAGACAGATTTATGAAAATGAATACATTGCAAATGCAATGTTTAGAATAGATGAATTTAACGACTATTTTGACCTTGAAGCGCAAAATGAAGTTGAAGATGAGGACATTGAAACAATTGGCGGGCTTGTAATTAAGCAAATCGGTCATATAGCGGAAGTTGGCGACTGCTGCGAAGTGGACGGGTTTAAATTTCAGGTGCTTGAAGTGGACGGGGCAAGAATAGTTAAAATAAAAATTATTGCTCCAAAAAAAGAAATATTAAAAAGCACTGAAGTTCAAAATGAAAATTAAATTAGCCCGCTAAATTTTAGCGGGCTAATTTTTTATTTAGCAAATTTAAGCTTACGATCAGGGAGAGTTTTGCTACTTGCCCGTGCCCTTTCTTCGGCTAGTCCTTTGGCTTCATATTCCCCGGGGGTTACTCTGTTTACAGGCGGCGGAACATTATTGGTATTTTTTGCATCCGCATTTGCTTTTGCATTTTGATTATTTTGTGCTGCATTATTTTCGTTATTTTCAACTTTAGCTTGCTCAAGCAGCCCTTTTTCATCAAGCTTGAATAACATTACTCTTAAAATCTCAAGCGCACTTGATTCCCCGTTTAAACCAATACCGTCTGTAATACCATTTTCATTCGGGTTATTTATTGTATCAATATATTTTTCTTTTTCATCTTCAGGTATATCAAGTTTTTCAACAAGTTGAATAAGTGCCGTTTTTTCAAATTTAATTGCATCTTTTGTATAATCAGCGGCATTTTCCCCTTCATTAAGTTTAATGGTGAGGGTTTGAGCATTATCTTCCATCTGATTAAATGTGATATTATCACCCTGTCTTAAAACCTGATTTTTGTTGCTTGTTTTTGTAATTGTACCATCTTCATTGTATTCATATTTGTTTGTAACGGTTTGATGTCCTCCTTCTTGACCTTTGATATTGTAATCTGCGGTTGATTGAGTAACTTGCCCCGCATCATTTCTTGTGACTGCCCAATTTTTTGACTCTGTATCATTTACGGTGTATCCGATTGTGCTATTATCCGTATTCATCATCCATGAATTTTCAGACACATCTAAACTGTTTAATTTTTCATCGCTTAAACCAAATGCCTTCAAAACAACCTTCATCTCTGCACTGCTTATTCTGCTATCTGAGTTGACAAACCCTTCTTTTTCAAGAATTTGATTAAATTCCTTGGGGTCAATACCGTCTTTAGCATCTATACCATATTTTTCAAGCATTTCTTCCATTTTATTTTTGCTTATGCCAAGTGCTTCAAACTGAGCGGAAGAAAACACCTCTCCAAAAAAATCCTCTTCTTTAATTGAATTTTTTTCAACCTGTTTTGCTAATTGGGAAAAGTCCTTACCCCCCCCCCCCTTGTACGCCGTTTACATTTGTCATAGGTAACTCCTTTCTTAAATTATTGTTTTAAATTCCGATTGTCTTTATTATCGGATTACCTTTTTTAAAACTTTAATTTTTTGTTAATAAATTGTAATAAATTAAAAAAATGCCCCTTTTTAAGGGGCATACAAACTATATCTTTTCGAACAGTATTTTATCTTCTTTTATATCTATTTTAATTTTATCGCCGTCTTTAAATCTTCCTTCCAAAAGGGCTTTTGAAAGCGGGTTTTCGATTTGTTGCCTTATGGTACGATTTAGAGGTCTTGCGCCATATATAGGGTTATATCCGTCAAGAGAGAGCTTATCTTTAGCGTCTTGCGTTATTTCAAATTCAATGTTTCTTTCTTTTAAGAGGTTTCTTAAATACTGAATTTTAATATCTATAATTTTATTCAAGTCGCCAAGGTTCAATGCTTCAAAATATACGGTTTCATCAATTCTGTTTAGAAATTCGGGTCTGAAGTGTTCTTTTAATTTTTCTTTAACTTCTTCTTTGGTTTTTTCTTTTTCATCTTCGGATAAAAGGCCCTTAACTGCCCTATCCAAAATGATGTCGGATGCTATATTGGAAGTTAAAATTATTATTGTGTTTTTAAAGTCAACCGTTCTTCCTTTTGAGTCCGTTAATCTGCCGTCATCAAAAATCTGGAGCATAATATTAAACACGTCATAGTGCGCTTTTTCGATTTCATCAAACAGTATAACCGAATACGGCTTTCTTCTTACTTTTTCCGTGAGTTGTCCCCCCTCGTCATATCCGACATACCCCGGGGGCGCACCTATTAATCTTGCAACTGAATGTTTTTCCATATATTCTGACATATCAATTCTTATAAGTGCGTCATCATCTTGAAACATAAATTCTGAAAGAGCTTTGGCAAGTTCTGTTTTGCCGACGCCCGTAGGCCCCAAGAATAAAAAGGTTCCAATAGGCCTTTTCGGGTCTTTAAGTCCGGATCTTGCCCTTCTTATGCTATCTGAAATTACGCTTATGGCTTCATTTTGCCCTATAACTCTTTTGTGCAAAATATCTTCCATTTTAAGCAGTTTTTCGTTTTCGGATTCAACAAGCTTTGAAACGGGTATGCCTGTCCATTTTGAAACAACTTCCGCTATGTCCTCATCCGTTATTTCTTCTCTTAAAAGGGTATTTTTTTCTTTATTTTTGGAATTTTCCTGCGCCTCATTTAATTTTTTCATAAGCTCGGGCAATTTTCCGTACTTTAATTTAGCCGCAAGCTCAAGATTTGTTTGTCTTTCGGCATTTTCTATTTCAATTTTTGTGCGCTCAATTTCCTGCTTTATTGAAACCTCATCTTTAAGACTGGATTTTTCTTGCTGCCACTTGTTGTGGAGAACTTCCGCATTTTTTGAAATTTCTTCAAGCTGATTTTTTACTTTTTGGATTTTTTCCGTGTCGTTATCTTCTTTAAGGCTTTCAAGTTCTATTTGAAGTTGCAATTTCTGTCTTTCAAGCTTGTCCAGTTCTTCAGGCATTGAATCTATTTCAATCCTAACCGATGAACTTGCTTCATCCACAAGGTCAATAGCCTTATCGGGAAGGAACCTGTCCGTTATATATCTGTCAGAAAGTGTTGCAGCAGCTACAAGGGCGGAATCTTTAATTCTTACCCCATGGTGCACTTCGTACTTTTCTTTTAAACCTCTTAAAATTGAAATTGTGTTTTCAACTGACGGTTCATCCACAAGTATGGGTTGGAACCTTCTTTCAAGAGCGGGGTCTTTTTCTATATACTTTCTGTATTCGTTTATCGTGGTTGCGCCCACGGTTCTTATTTCGCCCCTTGCAAGCATCGGTTTTAAAAGGTTGCCCGCATCAGTTGAACCTTCTTGAGCCCCTAAGCCGACAACGGTATGCAGTTCATCAATAAATAAGATAATCTGCCCTTCGGATTTTTGAATTTCATCTATTACTTTTTTAAGACGTTCTTCAAATTCGCCTCTGTACTTTGCCCCCGCTACAAGTGCTCCCATATCAAGGGCAAGGAGTTTTGTATCTTTTAAGCTCATAGGAACATCACCCCTTATAATCCTTTGGGCAAGTCCTTCCACTATGGCGGTTTTACCAACGCCCGCTTCACCGATTAATACGGGATTGTTTTTTGTTCTTCTGTTTAATACCTGTATTATTCTTCTTACTTCTTCATCCCTGCCGATTACAGGGTCAAGCTTTCCGTCCTTTGCTTTTTGAGTTAAGTCAACGGAATATTTTTCCATTATATTATACTGTTCATCTGCATTATTGCTATCCACTTTTTTATCACCCCTTATTTTTTTAATTGAATTCAATACGTTCGGTTCGGTTATTGAAAACTTATTGAAAATTTTATTTAATTCATCTTTGGAATTTTCTTGAACATATTTGCTCAAAGAAAGCATTATATGCTCATAAGAAACGTATTTATCCTTCATTGATTTTGCAAATTCAAATGCTTCATCCATTACTTTTAGCGAGTTATTTGAAAAATAAAGCTCGGTAGTTGAGTTTGTAATTTTGGGGTATGAATTTATGAGGTTTTGAATATCCTCTTTGATTAAATTCCCCCCGATTTTAAGATTGTTTATAAAGTTTCCGACCGCTTCATTTTCAGAGCAATTCAAGATGGCAAGCAAAATGTGTGATGGTTCCAAAAACTGATTTTTGTTAATTTTGGTCAGATTTTGCGATTCTATTAAAATATTTTTTGTAACGTCGGTTAATTTTTCAAAATTAAACATACAATAAACCTTTCTGTTTTTATTTTAATAAGGATTTTTTATAGTTTTTCAAAAATTAATCTTATTTTAATTTTTGGCTCTTGTGCTTCATTTTTTAATACTAGTTAACATAATATTTGCTTTTTTAACAGTGTTTTTTATATAATTTGTGATTATAAATGATTAGAGGTCAACTATGGTTAATTCAGTAGTAGTAGTAGGCAGGGTCGGACAAAACCCCGAGATGAAATATTTTGATTCCGGAAAAGTTAAAGTAAATTTTTCTGTTGCCGTTAATCGCTGGGATTCAAGGACAAAAGAAGAAATAACCGACTGGTTCAATGTTGAAATTTGGGATAAACAAGCCGAAGTTGCGGGCGAATGGGTAAAAAAAGGTTCGCTTGTGGGTGTTGAAGGAAGGCTTGTATCCAGTAAATGGACTTCTCCTGACGGCGAACAGTTGGAGCGCTTTTTAATAAGAGGCACAAATATAAGGTTAATGGGTTCTAAAAGAGAAGAGAATTAGATATGGCTATAACCGGTGCAATCGGGATAATTGCAGATGACCTGACGGGTGCAAACGATACTGCGCTGCAATTTTTTATGAAGGGTTCAAACTCTGAAATTATCTTTGAAGCAAATGAAGAACTGCAAAACCATCTTAATGTCGGTACCTGGGCACTTACAACCGAATCCAGAAATAAAGACCCGATGACTTCGGCAAAAAAAGTTTATGAAAATGCAAAAAAAATAAAGGAGATACTCTCCCCTGAAAGCTACTATAAAAAAATAGATTCTACGCTTCGGGGAAACATTGCTTTTGAAGTGCTTGCAATGCTTGAAGCTATTGAATATGATGCCGCTATTATTGCCCCCGCCTTTATTCAGGAAGGCAGAATGACAATTGGCGGATATCAGCTTTTAAAGGGTGTTCCTATAGAAAGAACTGATGCCGCAAGGGATACTTATGCTCCGATTTATGATTCATATATACCCGATATTTTAAAAAAGCAGCTCAATGAAAATATGCATGATATCATCTCAACGATTGAACTAAAAACGGTTGCAAAGGGTGCTCTTTTAATTACAAATAAAATAAACGAACTTGTCCAAAACGGCAAAAAACTAATAATTGTAGACGCCGTAAGCTCAATAGATTTGGAACAAATCGTTCTTGCAATAGAAAAAAGCCAGTTTAAAATTTTGCCCGTCGGTTCTGCGGGGCTTGCAAGTGCACTAAGCAATGTTTGGCTTCCCGATATTGAAAGAGAAGTAATTAATAAACAGTTTCCGATTTTACCCAAACTTATTTTGTCGGGTTCTAAAAATTCAATTACAACAAGCCAGATTAATAAGTTAAAAATGGATGATGAGATAGATAACACCTATTTTATTGACCTTAATATAGACGATATATTAAAACCCGATGTTGAAAATATGGCTAAAAGAATAGTCCAGAATTTGGGTAAAAACAATATAGTTGTGGTTCATGTTTCAAAGCTGGATGAACTTTTAAAGGAAGATGTTAACAGTGAAAAATTAATAGATGAAGGCATTACAAGAGAATGTTTTGCAAATAAAATAACGGATTATATTGCATCTGTTGCAAGGGAAACAAACAAACTTGCATCTTATGTATTAATTACAATCGGGGGCGAAACTTCATATAAATGTACAAAAGAAATTAACTGCGGATACCTTCAGGTGGTCGACGGAATATTGCCTGCCATATCATTGTGTATGGATTCCAATGCAAAATTTATAGTTACAAAATCGGGCAATATGGGAAACGTTAATGCGCTTATTGATATTATAAAGTACTTTAAAAACCATGAAAAAGAATAAAATAGCAATAACAACGGGCGATACTCTGGGGATTGGCGAAGAACTTGTTTATAAGGCTCTTAAAATTATTAACCCCAAAAAAGAAGATATAGTTATTATAGGAAAGAAACTTCCCCTTCCTTACGAAACGCTTGAACTTGATTCTTTTGATAACGGAAAATACTGTTTTGATTGTTTGAATTTAGCATCTAAGCTTGCTTTGCAAAATGAAATTCAAGGAATAGTTACAGCCCCTGTTTCTAAAGAAGAACTCCATAAATCGGGATACTATTATAACGGACAAACAGAGGTTTTAGAAAAGCTTTTATCAAAAGAAAATGAAAAAGCGGAAATGGTTTTTATTGCGGGCGATTTAAGGGTTATGCTTTTAACAAGGCATCTGGCCTTAAAAGAGATAAAAATAACAAAAGAGATGATTACAGATAAAACTATAAGATTTAGGGATTTTTTAGCGGACAAGTGCAAAATAAAATCTCCAAAGATAGCTATATGTGCGCTAAACCCGCATGCAGGCGAAAACGGGATTTTGGGGGATGAAGAAATTAATATAATAAATCCTTCTATTGAAGAATTAAAAAATAAAGGGGTGAATGTCTTTGGCCCGTTTAGTGCTGATGCGCTTTTTTCTAAGGCGGGAAAAAGGTATTTAAATAATTTCCCCCAAGAATTTGACGGAATTATTTCAATGTACCATGATCAGGGCCTTTGCCCCATAAAGGCCATAACTCAGGATAAGGCGGTAAATACGACAATAGGGCTTAAGGTTATAAGAACATCCCCGCCCACGGGAACCGCATACGACATAAAAGGTAAAAATATTGCAGACCCCACGGGAATGATAGAAGCAATTAAATTAATCTTTAAATTAATTTAATCCTCTATATGGTGTATTTTTTAAAAAAATATTCATTATTTATTCAAAAAAACCATATAATCTTTTTGTTTAAAATTAGGGGTTAATATATGTCTTCTTTTAACATTAACGGCCCATCAAATAATCAACCTATTGTTCAAGGCTCCCAAAATCTAGGAAAAGATGGCGGCGGCGGCGGTAACACCGGCTTTATGAACATGAGAAACAAAAAGAAAAAACAGGAAAAAAACGAAGAAGATAACTCGGTTTTTTTGGAAGAAACTCCGGAGGATGTTTTTGAAAAACAGGGGAGTATTCCTAAAAAGAAAAATTCAGGAAGGCTTATTGGCGCAATTTCAAATTTTATAAAAGATAAGTCAGATAAAAAAGATATACAAATTCAAGATTCGTTTGAAAAAAATAAAAATACAAATAAAAACCCCGAAACAGACAATGAATTTGAATATCAGGAAGAAGATTATTCAAGCTATAACGTAAAATTAAATAACGCAACCGACACCATTGAAGATGATGAGTATGAAGTAATTGAGGGTAATGAACTTTTAGAAAACAAAAGTGATGATGACTATTATAATGATATAGACGTTTAATTTTGACTTTTTGTTTTTAATTGTTAAATCATAGACTATGTTCGATGAAATTAACAAGTTTTTTAAATCTTTATTTAAATGCTCTCACAAAAATGCGCTTTTACATTCAAATGACGGATATTGCCCCGATTGCGGAAAATACATAAAAAAGGCATATTTTGTTGTAAGGTGCAAAAGGTGCGATATAAAAAGATTATCAAAAAAGAGCTTTGATAAAATCGTCCCCATAGAAAAGTACTGTGCCAATTGCGGTTCAAATGAGTATGTAATAGAAAAGTATGACAGATTGAACCTTGTTGATATTAATTATGCAATTGAAGTTAAAGAAACAATTGAAGAATTTGAGCCCCAAAATGACCTTGAGATTTGGATTGATGAAGAAAAGCAAAGTGATGCGAAGTTTTCTGATGTTCCCCTTATAACAGAGATTAAATATTTAACCGCTCAATAAAAAAAGAGCCTTAATTTTAAGGCTCTTTTTTTTAAAATGTTTTATTTTTATTCTTCAACTTCTTCTTTTGTTTCTTCAACAATTGCTTCTTTAATTGTTTCAGATGCCGTTACTATTACTTTAATTTGAGCTTTAACTTTTGATGATAATTTAACGGTCATTAAAAATTCGCCCACTTTATTAATAGGATTGTCAAGAACAATTGTCTTTCTGTCAACTTCAACACCTGAAATGTTTAAGAGTTCTTCCGCAAGTTTCTTTGTTGTAATTGTGCCGAAAAGTTTTCCTGATTCGCCGGCTTTTGCGCTCAATTCAATTTTTTGAGCCGCTTCGATTTTTTCAGCCTTGCTCAAAGCTTCCTGATGAAGTTTTTCTGATTTTGCTTTAATTCTTTGAATGTTTCTTTCTCTTGCTTCAAGAGCTCCTTTAGTTGCAATTTCGGCTAAGTTGTTAGGGATAAGAAAGTTTCTTGCATATCCGTCTTTAGCGTTAATTAAATCGCCTGCTTCGCCAACATTTTGAACATCTTTTTTTAATATAAGCTGCATTATTTTCTCCTTTATTATTTGTTGTTTAATTGTTATGTTAAATAAAACATACCGAAATTTCAAGCATATTCAAATTAAAAGTTTACTGTTTTAATTCTTCTTTTACTGTTTTTTCATCCGGCTTTGTTTCTTTTGTGTCCTTGTTTTCGTTTGTATTTAAGTTTGACCCTTCTTTTATTTCTTCTTTTTGTTCATCTTCTGTAATTTGGCTATCATCTTCTTTTTTATCTTCTTTTGTTTCTTCTTCTTCATTTTGTTTTGAATCGTCCGAAACTTTCTTTGCGGCTTCTTCAATAAGTGTCGGGTCTATTTTGCCGTCAATCAGGGCTTGAGTTCTTTCTTTAATTAAAGTTTCAAGCTCTTTTACGATTTCTTGTGCTTTTTTCTGAGTTTTTAATTCCTGTTCTTTCAATGCATCATCAATTTCATTGTCTGTCTTTGCTCTGGATACGGGAATTGATAAGTTCAATACCGTTTTAGAATTATCAAGAGCATCTATTTGAAGTTCAAAATTTTCCGTATCAATTTCCATATACTTTGATACAGTAGTGATTAATTCTTCTTTTAACATCTGTATTGCACGTTCCGAAAAACCTACTCTATCTTGCATTAAAACGGTTTTTAATCTGTTTAGGGCAATATTTTTTGTAGGGTCAATTTCTTCTTTTGATGAATTAAAAAGACTTAAAACCTTGTTATAAAGTTCCTGAAACAAATCTCTCATTTTGTCACCTTCACTTTCGAAGAAAAGAATTTTTTAACTTTTCCAAAAAATGTAGTGGGCTCATCAATATCAAGAAGCGGAACTTCTTCCCCTTTAATTCTTCTTGCAACATTCAAGTATGCTTTTCCCGCTAAAGACTTTTCGTTGTTTACAATGGGCTCGCCTCTGTTTGTAGAGGTTATAATCCCCGTATCTTCGGGAATAACTCCGATTAATTCCGCCGATAATATTTCAACAACATCATCAACACTCATCATATCGTTTGATTTAATTAAGTTGGGGCGAACCCTGTTTACAAGAAGGCGATACTTTTTAACGTCCTCCTTTGCTTCAAGGAGACCTATTATTCTGTCTGCATCTCTTACGGCGGACATTTCAGGTGTTGTAACCACGATTGCTTCATTTGCGCCCGCAACTGCATTTTGGAAACCCTGTTCAATTCCTGCCGGACAGTCTACCAGAATATAGTCAAAGTCCTCTTTTAACTGTTCGCAAATATTTTTTAGCTGTTCTTCCGTTACTGCCGATTTATCTCTTGTTTGTGCAGCCGCCAAAAGGCATAAATTAGGATTTTTCTTGTCCTTAACAAGAGCCTGTTTTAATTTGCATCTTTCTTCAACCACATCTACTATTGTGTATACAATGCGGTTTTCAAGACCTAAAAGCAAATCCAGATTTCTAAGTCCTATATCCGTATCTATCAATACTACTTTTGAACCGTCTTTGGCAAGTGCGGTGCCGATATTGGCAGAGGTGGTTGTTTTGCCTACCCCGCCTTTTCCGGATGTTATAACAATAACAGAACCTGACATTATTTTCTCCTTTTAATTTTGAGCCATTTTAAAAAGCACTATATTATCATCAACAACTCTTGCTTCTTCCGGTGTAAATACGGAAGATTTAACAATATATGGAATATTCCCGCCATCAGGCCTTCTTGAATAACAGTTTGCAATTCTTAATTGCACTGCATTCATTTTTAAAGCCCGAATTTTAGCTTCTTTATTTCCTTTAATTCCTGCATGGGCAAGTGAACCCAAAACACCCCAAACTGTTATATCACCGGTCGCTTTAATTTCGGAGCCCGGATGGCAATCTCCGATTATTACGACATTTCCGTCATAATCTACAACCTGTCCGTTTCTTAAGGTCTGATTAATATACATAGTGTTTTTTGTATCAACAACAACCGCCTCATCTGTCGGTGTTGCATAAAAATCAACATCATCTTCCCTAAATACAACTTCGTTTTCTTTTTCATCAGCCTTTCTGTATACGCCGATTACTTGTTTTTGCAGGTCGTTTTCAATATTTTTAGTATCTGTTTTCGGATTGGCTTCTTCTTTTTGGTTTTCAAACCCGTTTTTAAACTCCTCTCTCAATTCATCAAGCTTTGCATTTTGAATTTCAGAGGTATAAAGACGATTTTCATCATTTATATTTATCCCCATTTCAATACAAATGTCTTTTGTAAGTTCGTTTGTGGTTTGAATGTTTATGATTTTACCGTTGTAACTTTCGATTAAAGATTTTAATAAAACCATCTGGGATTGGTTAATTTCAAGCTCTCCCAAGTTTAATTTGAGCGCTTTGTTTTTTATATCAACTGCTTCAATTGCGCTTATTACATCATTTGCCAGAGATTCGGAGTTTTTGCAATTTGAAAGATTAATTTCATATATTTCTTCAACATTGTGCATAAGTTAAAAACCTCTTTTTCCTTTTATTGAGCCTATATAAAAACCATGACACAAACCCCCCTTAAAAACAATTAATTGTAAAGAAGAATGACATTCAAGGTAAATTATTTTCGTTTTTGGGTTTTATAATTTGTGGTAAGATAAAAATGACAATGAATATTGATACATATAAACAAGACCCTTATAAAAGCTTTAGTGACCAGAGGAAGCGTTTTGAACTTCTCACGCAAAAAAAAGAAAAAAGAAATAATACTCTGATTGCTGCCGCATCCTTTGTCGGGGCAACCCTTCCCCTTGCTTTATATAACATAAAAAAGGGAAACTGCTCTCAAATTAAAGATACCTTTCAAAACGTAAATTCAAAAACAAAAGATAAAGCTTTTTCGCTTTTAAAACTCGTTGATGTGGATAATATCAAACAAATAGGGCTTTCAATCGGAGGTGCTATTTTGGCTTCCGTCGGGATGGGTGTTGCTTTAGATAAAAACAAAGAAAACAGAAAAGAAAAAGCAAAAGAAGGAATATACGGCTTTTTAAACTGCATGATTCCTATGGGAATAATATCAACGGCTGAATTTGTCTTAAGAAAGAATAATATAAAAACGGGAGTTCTTGGCAAAGTCGGAATGATTGCAGGCGGAGTCGGCGGAGGAATGTTCATAAATAACAAAGTTTCCAACAAAATAAATAAAGAAATATTTGGTAAAAACGATAAAGATTTTAAAGAAAGAAAAATGAAGCCCACGGATTGTCTTGTTCACTTTGATGATATTTTGGGACTTTTTGTAATTTCAAAAATTCCATACGTCGAATCTTTGGGTAAAATCTTACCTTTAATTTATACTCATTCGGGCATTGAAGCGGGCAGCAAGAAAAAAGAATAAAACTTTTTATCTAGATTAAATAAAGGGGATTAGTTACATACTCTAAACCCCAAAATAAAAATTGTGATAAAATTTTTATATGAAAAAAATTATAATTTTTTTATTGCTATTATCATTTCAGCTAAATGTTTATGCCAATGAAAATAATCAGGATAGTGCGCCAATAGATAAATACACTATTATAAAAACAACCCATGACTATACGCCGATAAGAGAAGGTGCCGATGTTAATTCAAAAAGGTTTTCCCACCTAAAAAAAGGAACAACCGTTTTTTCCGACAGTAACAATAAAAACTTTTACAGAGTTGATTTGGGGCTTGATAAATACTATTGGATAGAAAAAAAATATGCAGACATTGATTCAACAACTAATGAAAAAGAGCTTACTTCAATAGATAAAATCACATTATCCGAAGATAATAAATACTATTATATAAAAATTGAAGCGCCCTATTTGCCCCCGTATAATGAAATTGAAACAAGCGAGTCAAGTTTGAACTTCATTTTATATGACACAGTTGTTGATAAAGATAAATTAACAATAGACGGAGAAAATAGCGCAAATATTAAAATATCAAAAGATAAATATGAAAATTTACAGATAACCTATATGTCAAATACCCCTCTTTCGGGGCATGAAGTTGTAAAGACGGATTTTGGGCTTATTTTAAAAATAAAAAAACCTTTTGATATTTCAAAGCATAAACCCTTAAAAGGTATTATTGTTGCAATTGACCCCGGGCATGGGGGGGCTGATACGGGAGCATGTTCTAATGGATTAAGGGAAAAAGATATAAACCTTCAAATTTCAAACAAATTAAAAAACGAACTAAAAAAAGAGGGCGCACTTGTCTATATGACAAGAGAAAATGACACTAATCCCGATTTATATGAGAGAATAGACTTTGCAAAAGAAAAAAATGCCGACTTTTTAATAAGCATTCATCAAAATTCCCTTCCAAACCCTAAGATGGTAAATGAAAAACACGGGGTCGGGGTTTATTATTACAATAAAGAAACTTACAAGCTTTCAAAAGAAATACAAAAAGAACTTATTAATGATACAAAATTCAAAGATGACGGGGTTAATATAGGGTCTTTTGCGCTTACAAGGTCAGCTAACCCGTTATGCATATTAATTGAGTGCGGATATATAATTTATCCGGATGAAGCAAAAAAAATCTCTGATGATAAATTTCAGGAAGTTATAGCTAAGTCAATATCCGGTGGTCTTAAAAATTATCTGAAAAACAATTTTTAAATTTTTGTTTTATAATTTTAAAAAAAGGAATTATGAAAAGTGGACAGATATATTGGTTTAGTTGGAATAACGGTGATTATAGGCATTTGCTATATAATGTCCAACAACAGAAAGAAAATTAATCTAAAGACTGTTTTAGTAGGCTTTTTGTTGCAATTTTTGCTTGCAATATTTGTTCTTAAAGTTCCAATCGGACAGGATATTTTAAATGTAGTTTCAAAATTTATTGAAAAAATTCTCCAATTTTCAAATTCGGGTGCGGATTTTGTGTTTGGATTTTTAAATAATTCGCCCGAAAAAATTGATGCCATGTTTTATAACGGTGCATCATTTTTGTTTGCAATTAAACTGATATCCACCATAATATTTGTTTTAACCATAGTTAATATTCTTTATTACTACGGGATTATGCAGAGAATAGTTGCATTTTTTGCAAAAATTGTATACAAACTAATGGACGTATCAGGAGCAGAAGCGCTTTCTAACATTGCAAGCGTTTTTGTCGGACAGGTCGAAGCACAGATATTAATAAGACCATACCTTGAAACTGCTACAAAATCCGAGCTTTTAGCTTCAATGACAGGCTCAATGGCCTGCATAGCAGGCGGGGTTATGGCAATTTATATTGCAATGGGAGTTCCCGCTAAATTTCTTTTAACTGCATCAATTATGGCAGCCCCCGGTGCACTTGCCGTATCAAAGATAATTTTCCCCGAAACCGAGGTAAGTAAAACAAAAAACGAAGTTAAAGTTAAGGTTGAAAGATGCCATGTTAATTTAATTGATTCAATTGCAAATGCAGCATCAGACGGGCTCAAGGTTTCTCTAAACGTAATTGCAATGCTTATTGCGCTTTTATCATTAATTGCAATGGCGGATTGGATTCTTCTTAAATTGGGTTTGTTCTTGACAAACGTTTTAAATTTACACCTATCCTTTATAGATTTGAGCAATTTAAGTTTGAAATCAATCTTAGGAGTTTTGTTTTCGGGGTTTGCCTATATTATGGGTGTACCTCTTGAAAATATAGCGGATGTCGGCTCTTTAATGGGAGAAAAGCTCGTTTTAAATGAATTTATAGCATATACCGATTTAATTCAAATGAAAGAAATGTTATCTCCAAAAGCTATTACAATTGCAAGTTTTGCTCTTTGCGGGTTTGCAAATTTCGGCTCAATTGCAATTCAAATCGGAGGAATAGGACAGCTTGCCCCTTCAAGAAGGGGGGATATTGCAAAATTGGGAATTAAAGCCCTTGTTGCAGGAACATTTGCTTCTTATATTTCAGCTTGTATGGCAGGCATTTTAATATAAAAGGAGCTTTTATAATGATAATTGAAAAAACATTTATGCTCCCCTTTAATAACGAACCGCTCCGTGTTTCATATATAGAAGAATTTATCAAATCGCAGGGAATTGAGCCCGTTAGATATGCTATAACAGGGCTCAAGGAAGGCTTTTATATTTTAAATGTTTCAGGGATTGAATATTAAAGTTATTTTTCATACCCCCATATTTTAAATTCGGCGGGTTTTAATACATTCAAGGTTATTTCATTTTCAATTAAATTTTGAAGCATAGTTTCTTTTAAGATGCACTTTTGGTTTTCGTCGTATGAAAATTCAAAAAATGTTTTTAACTTTCTTCCCTCAAAAGATACCTTACTGTTATAAATTGTTTCGCCCCTTACAATATCGGTTTTGCAATTTTGCCATTCATCATTATACGTTATTTTTTCTGTCGGGTTTTTATAATTTGCAACCACAAGAATGGAGCCAAACGGCGAATTAATTTCCCAGGCTGCAAGCCCGTTTTCATCTTGAATAAGGAGTTTTGAGGTTCCCGTTGTAATTATTTTTGAGTTTTGGGCAAAATAATTTATTGCATTGAATTTTTCATAAAAATCCCAGTCTTTGTTTCTTTTTAGTGAAACTTCAGAACCTATAATTTTTTCTATTCCTTTATCGGTGAAGCTTTCATCTCCGTCTATATATAAAAACGGGCGGTTTGCAAATTCCCCGAACGGTAAAAACTTATATTTAAACCATTTAAAAAGTGCCCCATCCCTTCCAAGCTGGGCGGGAAATCTGTCTATTGCTTCAAATTCGCCGTCTTGATTGTTATAGGTTTTTAAAATTGAAAGATGGTTTTTGCCGCCTGATTTTTTATTGTAGCTTGCCAAAAACTCGTTGTCTTTAATTATTTGTTTTGGAGTTTTTGAGGATTGAGAAACGATGTCATTCCCCCATAAAAGGTCAAAACCCATATCCTGATGGTATTCTTTGTAATAGTTATCCCAGAGCATATACTCTGCAAGCATTCCAAAATAAGGAACATTTTTCTTTAAATTTGCGCTTACTTTGCCAAGAACCTTTCTTGGTATCCTGTAGCTTATGGGTTTTTCGTTTTGTTCGGAGAGGTTATCCGTTATATGATCAACATGATCAACCCTGAAACCGTCAAAGTTATACTCTTTTTGCAGATTTAAAGTGTAATTCAAATAAAAATCTACCACTTTGTCGTTAAATTTGCCGTTTTCAAGGTATACAAAGTAATAGGGGGTCTGGCAATCAAGGTTTGCAAACTTGGTAACATCTTCCCCTTTGTAGTTATAATGCTTGTATAGGGGATATTTTTCATTTGGATGCATTTTATCAAAAACCGGAATAAACGCTGAACACCATGCGCCCCCCGGCATGGGCCAGTAGCCCTTTTGCATAAGTGCATTCGTTGTTTCGTTTTGGTTTATAATGTCGTTTTCGGATGTAACCTTTTTATTTTGCACAGATTCAATTATTGATGTAACCTCACTAACCAGCTTTTCTTGTTTTGATTTAAGACTTTGAGCATTTGATAAGCTCAATTTTATATCTTTCATTTTTTTATCAAAAAGCTCAAATATTTCTTTTTCTTCCCCGAAAAGCTCGTCATTTGAGCCCATTATCGAGTCTGTATATTTATTTTTAATATATGAAATTTTATTTATATCGTATTGATTTTCTCTTATAATTTCTTTTTCAATTTCGTCTATGGCTTTTATATATTGCCCTGTTAGTTCATTAATATTCATCCATCTTGCAATATAGGGTTTTGATAAAACTTGCTTTGAATACCTTGCGGTTTGAGGAAGAATATCATAAATAACGGGGTGGCCTGCAAGCTGGGAGAGTGCAATAAAGAGCTTTACCTGATCTTTTTGATTTAGCCCTAAGAACTTTTCAATTTTTTTATCTTTCAATTTTTCGCTTACATCTGATGACTTTGGAAGATAAGCGCATCCAAACTCCCTCGGGTGAAACGGAAGAAGATAGATTGTGTCAGCAAAGACATTAAGAGCCCTATTGCCCTTTGGAAGGCAAACAATGAGTTTTAGCCAATCAATAAAATTTATGGAATCTCCCGAATCATCATCCCCCCCAAGGGCAGAAAGTGAAACCAGCTTTATATTGTGGGATTCTTTTTTAAACCAGTCGGAGTTTTTTATTTTGTTCCTTGAAAGGACGGAGGGGTTATTAAAGTTCACAAATTTAGAATTTTTATAAACCCCTTCTTTCTCAAAAATTTTAATCAAAGAAAAGACGGTTTCGCCTTCCGTTAATTCTTCAAGCGCCTTATAGTGGGGGTATGGGATATAGCCGTATTTATCAATCGTTGTTGTAAGGTAATTTTTTCTGTTTTCGTCTATGTTGTAAGCCCCGTAAATTTGGATTAACTTAGAAAAGTTTTCTTTTAAATTCAGGGATGAAAAAGTGTTTTTTTGCAACAATTCTAGCATAATTTTCCTCCGCCTTTTTAAATTAAATAATAATTAATGGGTTAAATATTTCCATAAAATTATATTTAACATAAAAATACCAAAAATTAAATCAGTCTTAATAAAGGAAAATTAATAAGTTCCCTTACAACTTATATTGAGTTATGTTCAGGCATTATGTTAATTTACCTTTTTACACATCTTACAGAGCATGTTGCCGTGGCTCTGGGTCTTATGTACCTGTACCCGACGGCAAAATTTACATGCCATGCGGTTCCTGTTTCCCCCGGGGTAATAACGGAGCCTGACCAATAAAATTCAGAATATGGCCCTGTAATTAATTTATTTAAATACATTGATGCAAGCTCGTCTTTATCCGGAATTCTTGCGTTATCGCCCTGTTTAATGCAAGCTGATGCGGCATCATTTCCATCATCACTATACGATTTGAGAGATGAACCGGCATCACTCGGGAATGGGTTAGGTGCCACAACAATACTGTTTGTACGATAAAAAACAGTCATAAACCCAATATCTTTACCTGTTTCATTTGGCCCTTTTAATCCGTTTAAATCGTATACCATATTAGCGCATGCATATCTTGCAGTATAATAGTTATCAATATTTGCGTGCGATTCGCAAAAAGGATTATAATAAACTGCTATAGATTCTCCGTTTACCGTTTCAAACGCTGCAACGTCAGTATCGGGAACCTGATTATTTTTGTTGTTATACATTTCATATAGCGTCTTTGGAAATTTAACGGCATTTCCTTGCATTGTTAATATTTCATCAGGTAGTCCGCATGCGGTAAGATTATTTTTATTACATACGTTTTGAACACGATAAACTTTTGATAACCCATCTATAATAAACGATTCAGCTGAACTTGATTTTATTGTTGTATCATTTTTATCCGTTATCTCACCGTCATTTGTCCCGTACCCTGCAACGCTATCCATCTCCCCTATTGCCTGGCTCATTCTTGCGTATAAGGCTTTTCTTTGTGCATTCCAAGCTTTATCGTTAACGTTCACAAGTAAACTTGGCAGAGTAATTGCTGCAACGATACCTATTATCGTTAGTGTTATCAATACTTCTGCTAAAGTAAATCCGCCTAATCCCTTGGGGGGGGGGGGGTAACAACTTTTCAAAAAAGACATAAATTAAAACCCCATTCATTTTATCAAATTGTTTTTAAATTTTCAAGATATAAAAATCCCGCAAAATTTTTTGCGGGATAGTACAATTATTTTTTCACGCAGCGAACGGAGAGCGAGTCCGAGCGCGTGTGCCTGAGGCGGATCCCATCGCTCATGTCCTGTCTCCATGCAAGGCCGCTTGCTCCTGAAGAAACGACTGAGCCCGACCAGAAGCTACCGGAACTTATACCAAGTAAAGAACGGTTGACAAACATTGAACCAAGTTCATCAATGTCAGGAAGTCTTGCATCAT